>CAJGCU010000101.1 GCA_904501945.1 uncultured Bacteroidaceae bacterium | reverse complement strand
TTCGAAATAGGAAGTTACGTAATCTTTGACGTCTGACTAAAGGCTGAATAACCCCAAAATCACAACAACCCTATCTCTTTCGAATGCCTTTAAACATCCCATTTTCAGCTACGCCCACAACCTCAAAAGGGATGAGAGTCTCACCTGTGGTATAGGTGAGACTCTTACGTGTACCATAGGTGAGACTCTCACCCCTTTTGAGGTGCAATATGGGGCATCGAACAGGTGTCTGTCCAAAGGTGAAAAAAAACATGAGTTCAATAACTTTCCTATAACTTCGAAGAAAAACAAAATGTTCTGACATCGAACTCACGTTATTTATATATGGTTTCCAATCAACGGGAATGTGGGTCAGGCAGATGTGAGTGTACTGTCTGTGTGGGTAAGTTATTACTTCTCAAGCTCTTCGATGAGTTTTTCCATCGCTTGGTCGAGGCTTCCAGCAAGTGTCATGTTGCCAATCTTGCGAAGTGGTTCACGTTTTCCAGAGCGAAGGTCTTTCAGGCGCTTTTGAAGCATCGTCTTGATGTCGTTGCGCAATTTCTTATCTTGGCAATCCTTGATGACGGGAGTGCTAAATTTACAAAGGTCTAAATCGTTGATGTCCAGGTCTTTGTTGTTCCAATACTCTTGGAGGTGAGTGACATAAAGGTTCCAGTCACGCTTTTTCTCTGCGTAATTGATGAGTGCAGTGAGGCGTATCTGTTCACGTTGTGGCACATTGCATTCTTCCATGAGCTGAACAAATGCCTGGAATTTTTCCATGTCCATATTGGCTGTTCCGTTTTCCTCTTCAATCAAGGTGCGCGGGTAGTTGTTCCAAATGCTCTGAAGCTTTGCGTTCACAGCTGCATTGCCAACAGTCGTCGTCAAGGCTTGAGGATTCTTGGCTGTATAAATGAATGAGGGGTGGTACGGATTCTGTAGATGCTTCATGAACACGTTGCTGAGTGTAGCGTCAGATGCGAATGTCTCAGCTTTTCCGTCGAGCAAAGCTTCGGCAACGACATTGCATTGGCTCTGTTTATAAGTCGCTCCGAGGGCATTCAGATATTCCAGCAGGAACTGTGGGTCTCTGTCGCCATCGGCAAAACGCTTGTCCATGCTTTCTGTGCCTGCGTCTTTGCTGTTGTCTTTTACTTTCTGGATGAAGGTTTCAGCATTGCTGCCGCCCACCCAGCGGCCTATTTCCTTGCCTTCGCTGTTGAAGATGACGAAAGTGGGATATGCCGTAAGGTCCAATTTTTGCTGCAGGGCAGGGCCTTCTCCTTTTTCCATGTCAATCTTGATGCAGACAAATGAGGGGTTCATGAAGTCGCCCACTGATTGTTGGGTGAAAACGTTGCGTGCCATCTGCTTGCAAGGTCCGCACCATGAGGCATAGCAGTCGAGGAAAATCTTTTTCTTGCTGATTTTGGCTTGCTCCACTGCTTGCTGGAATGTTGCTCCTTCGGGCAGGAATGTAATGCCTTGGGCAAATGCTGTCATTGACAAGCTGAGCAATAGAAGTGCTGTAAGGATGTTTCTTGTTTTCATGTCAATAGCTAAAAAAAGTTAGTATTTGTTTTTGATGTTGCAAAGGTACAAAAAAGTTGGGATTTTGAGGTAAAAGTCAGGCTTTTTTAAAAAGAAAGAGGTGACTTATGACAGAATGGCAGTTCACAGACAATGAAAAACACTAAAAAATGTTATTTTCTTTGTGTTGTGGACGAATAACACTACCTTTGCATCACTTTTGTATAGGAGATAATCTGGTAAAAAACTCTAAATTATAGTATTATGACACTTGTTATCATTATCGCAATTATTGCCGCTGTCATATTCTCAGTCATCGGCATCTACAACAACCTTGTGAAACTTCGCAACAATCGTGAAAATGCTTTTGCCGACATTGATGTGCAGTTAAAACAGCGTTATGACCTTGTTCCACAACTGGTTGCAACAGTAAAGGGCTATGCTTCTCATGAGAAAGAACTGCTCGAATCTATTACTGCAGCTCGTTCGGCTGCAGCCAATGCAGCAAGCATTGACGAAAAGATTAAGGCTGACCAGCAGCTCACTTCTGCTCTTGCTGGTTTGAAAGTGCAGGTGGAAGCTTATCCTGATTTGAAAGCAAACCAGAACTTCCTTCAGCTGCAGGGCGAGTTGTCAGATATTGAGAACAAGTTAGCTGCGGTACGTCGCTATTTTAACTCTGCAACTCGTGAACTGAATAATGCTGTGCAGACATTCCCTGGCAACATCTTTGCAGGAATATTCGGCTTCAAGAAAGAGGCTATGTATGAGATTGAAGCTTCACAGCGTGCAGCTGTAGAAAAAGCTCCTGAAATCAAATTCTAATCGGTAATACGGTTGTGAGGACGGTTGGTAGTTGATGATTGACCACCCAACCGTATAATCTGCAACCACCAAACTGTATAACCGTACATGCAATACGTCGGTATTCAATCGCAAATATCAAAAAACAACTGGAACAGTGCAGTGCTGCTCCTCATGTTTCCATGCATCATTCTTGGTATGCTGTGGGTGTTCTGTGCAATCTTTGGCATCAGACACGATTATGATTATTACGGCAATCCAACTTACTATTT
The DNA here is from genome assembly GCA_904501945.1 of uncultured Bacteroidaceae bacterium. Taxonomy (GTDB): domain Bacteria; phylum Bacteroidota; class Bacteroidia; order Bacteroidales; family Bacteroidaceae; genus Minthosoma. The sequence continues at coordinate 4,658 of CAJGCU010000101.1, read as the reverse complement.
CGATTCAGAACCTGTTAATGCCATGTGGCTCGAATGGGCTCCATGGGCTATTGCCATTGTTGCTATCTGGCTCTTGATAGCCTACACCTTCAATGCGCAGATGATTCAGCACGCTACAGGCGCCAAGCCGTTGGAGCGCAGAGAAAATCCGCGTATATATAATATGGTGGAGAATCTCTGCATGACTTGTGGAATGGATATGCCTAAGATTAACATCGTTGATGACCCGCAATTGAATGCCTTTGCTTCTGGCATCAACAAAAAGTCATACACGGTGACTCTGACCACAGGCATCATTAACTATCTGAATGACCAAGAACTCGAAGGTGTGATTGCTCATGAACTGACTCATATTCGCAACCGCGATACCAAGGTGCTCATCATTAGCATCGTCTTTGTTGGTATCTTGTCAACGCTGCTGTCTGTCCTGACCAATGGCATTCTCCGTATGTTCCTCTATGGCGGCCTTTCTTCACGGCGTTCAGATAGCAAGGACAATGGTGGGGGAGTGGCTGTTATCGTTGTCATTATTGCAGCTACAGTCTGTGCCGCTATAGGCTATTTCCTTACTATGCTGACACGTTTTGCTATTTCCCGAAAACGTGAGTTCATGGCAGATGCAGGTGGAGCAGAGATGACACGCAATCCGTTGGCTCTAGCTTCAGCCTTGCGCAAGATATCTGGCAATCCGGGACTTGGGCATGTTGAACGCGAGGATGTAGCGCAACTTTTCATCATACATCCTAAGAAGATGACACAGGGATTCTTTGACCGTATGCAATCTCTCTTCAGCACCCATCCTAGTACAGCAGAGAGAATCCGCATTCTGGAGCAATTCTAAATAGCGCAATTCTTAATATTTAATAAAAGGAGTTGGATATCTAACAAAAAACGTTAAACTTTTTGTTAGGTATCCATTTCTTTTTGTTTTCATTTGGCTTTATCTAAATATTTAGATTATCTTTGCCGCCAGAAATCTAAAATATTAAATAATCATGAAGAAAACCAACGAGGAACGACAATTGACAAAAGCAGAAATGGAAATCATGAGTACGCTTTGGGACAACTGTGCTGAAGGAAAGGCTGGTATGACGACACATGAAATCATAGAGCGTTATCCAGAACCTAAGCCTGCCTATTCCACAATTGCTACATTCTTGAAAATATTGACTAACAAAGGTTTCATCGCTTCGTGTAAACAAGAGGGTGGTGGAAAGACTTTTGTGTTCATGCCACTTGTTAGTCGTGAAGAATATACCCATCGAGTGATGAAGGAAGTGAAAACCACCTTTTTCGCAGGATCGCTGAAGTCTATGCTCTCCTTCTTCGCCAAGCAGGAAGATGTTTCTAAGGAAGACCTCGAGGAAATTTGGGCACTCATTGAGAATCATCATTCATGAATCAATGCTTGTATTCATGAACAGGATAATTCTGATTAAAGACCATCAATAGATTTGTTTAAATACCATGATATTTATCATCAAGTCAGCCATCACTCTGGCGCTACTATATAGTTGTTTCTTCGTTTTCCTCAGCAAAGAAACTTTTCATCGTTTCAATCGCATCATGCTCATCGGAATCATGCTCGTGTCGCTTCTCCTTCCTCTGTTTCAATTCACTACAGAGCATCCGACTGTGATTAACGAAGAGTTTCATCAGTGGCAAACATTCATAGAGCAGGCTCCTGCTGCAGTCTTGTTGACTCCGGTAGCCATAGAAGAGACAACACCTCGTATCACATGGGTACAGGTCTTGATGTGGGTGTATCTTGCAGGTGTGCTCGTCATGCTTGTCATCACCATCGTACAGGTTCTTTCGCTTGCCCGTTTCATGCGTGGCGGCTTGAGGCATACCGACTCGCGAGGAAACACAGTTATTCTGCAAAAAGGTGACATACCTCCTTTCAGCATCTTCCGCTACATTGTCATGAGTGTGAAAGACTATGAGGACAGCCGTCAGCACATCCTTACTCACGAGCAGGAGCACATTCGTCTTGGACACACCTACGACCTCCTGCTGCTCGAGTCGATGAAAGCTTTCCAATGGTTCAATCCTTTCGTCTGGTTTATCAGTCGCGACCTCAAGGCTATCCATGAGTATGAGGCTGACCAGGCAGTTATCAATCATGGCATTGACGCAAAATCATATCAAAAACTTCTCGTGATGAAGGTTGTCGGGAATCGACTGCAGCCTTTCACTAACAATCTCAATCACGGTTCACTTAAAAAACGTATTTTTATGATGTACCAAAAACCGTCCAACCGGTGGCTCATGCTCAAAGCCTTATGCGCCATCCCAGTCGTGGCATTAGCCATCAACGCATTTGCCACGCCAGTCCCAGTAAAGTCTGTAGAAGAAGTGGTGGCTGAATTAGAGAAAAAAGAGATTCCTCTTTTTGAAAAAACAGAGAAAAGCGCAGTGTCCATCGTGCCAGAAAGTTCTGTGTCATTGGTTGAAGAAAAGGTCGCTCCCGTTGCTGCTGCCGATGAAGAAGGAACTGAAAATGGGAATGCCTTCGCCATATATCCCGTGGTTGATCAATATGGTAGAGTTACAGGTCTCTCTCACGGAGGCGAGCCAGCAGAACAGATGAAGTCCTTCCTGTGTACCAAGGACTATGTCTTTATCAATGGTCGCCAGGCCACAGAAGAGGAGTTGAAGAATTATAAGTATTTCAACATTGGCAGTTTTAATCTCCTTAAGACTGCAGAAGGTACGAAAGAATATGACTACAAAGACAAGAAAGGTGTTATTGTATTGCGGCTCAATCCAGTGATTGCTGTCAATCGTAACATTGTTAGTGTGTCGCTTGACAAAGACACGGTTGACGAAAAGACTTTGGCAAAGGCTTTAGCCATTTCAGAAGAGGATATAGAGGCTCTTAATGTGTATCAAGGTGCACCAGCAACAGAGTTGTATGGTCCTGTTGGCATCAATGGAGTTATTGAGGTGAAAACCACTGCGAACCTCCTTGTTGAACCAGGCACCATCGTAACAGGAGTTGTCCTTGTCAATACAGAGGCACGTACCCCTATAGCCAATGCCATCGTGTCGGAAGTGACAAAAGATGGTAAAGTTGTGACATCAACTTTCACAGACGAAGATGGCAGGTATCAGATTCGTATCTTCAACCCCGAGAACAAGCTTTGTGCTCAGGCTGATGGCTATTACAAGTCTGGGTTGTATAGCATCTTCACGAAGTACATGTCTCCTATTGCCTTAATCGAAAATCAGTCATTAGAGGAATTGGTCAAGAGAATTCCTGATGCTCAGGTGGATAAAGACGGTACAGTGACTGTGAATGGCAAGAAAGTGAAAAGGATTACAGTGGATGGCAATGAGGTTTATAAAGAACAGTCGTCACTCCCCGAACTTGTAGAGAAAATACCCAATGCCCACATTGGTGAAGACGGTACAGTGACTGTGAATGGCAAGAAAGTGAAAACGATTAGAGTGGACGGCAATGAGGTTTATAATAATCCAGGCAGCAATGAACCGCTTATCGTCTTGAACGGCAGGGAAGTCGAGATTCCTGCAAACTTTTTTGACGGGGAAGTGAAGAGTCTTGAAGACGAAGAGGTTCTTGGTAAACTTCTCCATATCAAGAAGGAAGACATGGAATCCGTTTACGTTCTCAAAGATGCAGCTGCTTTAGCCATCTATGGCGACAGAGGCAAGAATGGCGTGATTGAGATTAAGACGAAAAAATCGGTACCGAAGGCTTCTGCCACAGCCGTTGAAGTTTTAAATAAAGATGATAGCGAAGTCTTTCAGAACCCTGAAGAGTCGGCAAAATTTCCAGGCGGCAGTGCTGCCCTCAAGCAGTTTCTTGCTATGAATATTCACTATCCTGAAGCAGCACGGGAAAATGGTGTGCAAGGACGTGTCGTTATGCAGTTCATCGTCAATACAGACGGCTCATGCATCGACTTCAAAATGATTTATAATGATACAGCTGCATCATCTGAAAAGCCTGTTGGGGCAGCCAAACTGACTAAGGCACGAGCAGCCCTCGAAAAAGAAGCTCTTCGTGTGCTTCGTGCCATGCCCAAATGGGAACCTGCCAAGCAGCAAGGCAAGGCTGTACGGATGCAGTTTACTCTTCCGGTCGTGTTCAGACTTCAATAATCGCATACACGTGTAGTAATAAAAGATTAGTAAAAGCAAAAGTGTACACAAATCCTCGTTTTGTCAGTGATGATAGAACGAGGATTTTTTATGCCCCCTAATCAGCGCACCCCTCGGGTCCGATGCACCGTACCCCTCGGGTCCGCTACGTCGGACCCGAGGGGTACGGTTTTAGAAGATGATTATAAACAAGTCACAATCTCCTCCAGAAACTGTTTGTCCACTTCGTCAAAAGTGCCCAGTTCCTTGCTGTCAATGTCCAGCACTGCCACCACCTCGCCATCTTTCCATACAGGCACCACAATCTCGCTGCGGCTCAAGCTGGAACAGGCAATGTGCCCGGGAAAAGCATCAACATCTGGCACTACCACGGTCTCGCCACGCTCCCAAGCTGTGCCGCACACCCCTTTGCCTTTTCTGATGCGCGTACAAGCCAATGGACCCTGAAAAGGTCCCAACACAAGCACGCCCTCAGCAACCCGATAGAACCCTGTCCACCAGAATCCAAAAGTCTCGTGCAGCATGCTCGC
>CAJGCU010000100.1 GCA_904501945.1 uncultured Bacteroidaceae bacterium | reverse complement strand
ATTACGCTCTTACTACTCCTATAATCATAGATTTCGGCTACCATTATGTCTATATCAACTACAAGCCAAACAATGTCAAATCCAAGCTACTTACCACAGGCATCTATTTGTCTGAGAGAATAGACAATCCAAGAGATTTTGCCGTTATTAAGGTAAATCCGCTGTCAGCATTAAAAAGATTCCCTACTGTCAAAGATGTTGTTGACTCTTTTGACAAATCACAACGTGACCCTAAAGAACTGGAATATTACCATTGGAAATCGGGTAAAGGTATAGCCAAACTTGAAGCAGATGGTCTTACACGCTATTTTTCCATACCAGACGAGCTATATCTGCGCGAACTCCCAAGTAGGTCTGTCAACCCAGAAGCATTTGCTATTGCTTATAGTTTTAGCCGTGCTATCAATAATATTCCTAATGGCAGTTATAATAAAACAACTAATACGCTTACTCTACCGACTTTTGCCCTGCCATACATACTTTACAGAACATTGTTGCTCCACGCCCTATCAGAAGGAGCAATACCAGAGGTAAGTGACAAATATTACATTTTTAACAATGTACCTTACTCTTATGTGAGACAATTGAATAGAATTTTTTTAAACTCGATAGTTTATGAATGACCCTATAAAAATATACAAGGATATACGCAATGCTTACTATAAATACATAGGAAGTGGTTTACCATTCTTTCGTGAAGAATATAATCAGGAGCGTAACAAACTGATAAGGGAGCCTGGTACTATTTCGCAGCCTCCCATCATTGAGATTGTTCCGAAATATCATGAGAAAGCCACACTTAAAGAATTTTGTGTGGCAGAAGGGGTAAGCAGCGAATTGAACGATTTTGTTAATTGCGGTCTATTCTCACAGGGTGGTACGTTTGAAAGGAAAATGTATAGCCATCAATATGAGGCACTTAAAACTGCCCACCTTGATAGAAAAAACATTGTAGTTACGACAGGTACAGGCTCGGGTAAAACAGAATGCTTCTTACTTCCTGTTATCGCAGACCTCATCAAGGAATCAAAGCACTGGAAAAATGATCGTCCTCATGCTATGAGAGCAATGATTCTCTATCCTCTTAATGCGCTTGCAGAAGACCAGATGATTCGACTCAGAAAAGCTGTTAATAGCAGAAAAGATGACAAAAGTGGTGCTCTTGACTGGTTAGATAGAAATAGAAATGGACATCGTTTCTATTTCGGTCGTTATACGGGAGCAACTCCAGTTAGCGGCTCAAAAGAAAAGGCCAAAGATAAACTTCGAGAAGAAAGGTTAAGCTTAATAAGGGATTGGAACGCAGCAAAAGAAAGTGGCGAGAAGGAACTGTTGTATCACATTCCTTGTATGGAGAATGACTCTGCAGAGATGTGGGATAGGTTTTCCATGCAGGAAAACGCCCCTGATATTCTTATCACAAACTACAGTATGCTCAATGTTATGCTGATGCGTGACAATGAACTGAAGATGTTTGAGGATACACGCAAATGGCTAGCAAAAGACAGGCAAAATGTATTCCATCTGGTCATAGATGAATTGCACACCTATCGTGGAACGGCAGGTACCGAAGTTGCTTATTTGATACGAATCCTGCTTGACAGATTAGGAGTAACGCCAGATTCTTCTCAAGTACAATTCCTGGCTACCAGTGCCTCGTTGGAAGAGAACCAGCAGTCTATTGATTTTCTTGCTGAGTTCTTCGGTATAGAAAAAGAGCGATTTAATGAAAAATTTACTATTATCTCAAATCCTCCCCAAGCAGCAGTCGAAAAGCCTACGGTGGCGATACCATGCGAAATACTTGCCAACTATTATGAAACAGAAGAAAGCGATAAGGCCCTCCTTGAATCGCTTGGCTGTGATTCCTTCTATGCTGTTACCCAGACGTATCAGCTAGTAGAGTGGCTGAAATATGCAATGAGCACACCACGAGGCATACTTCCACGTGATGTTGTAAGCATATCAAAGTTACTTCCTATCAATAATGATATAGCATTGGCAACAACAGCTGCTATCATAAAGATAATATGCAAGGGTGCAACTTCCAATGGATATGTCTTGCCGCTTCGTGCTCATTTCTTCTTCAGGAACCTTTCTGGTTTATGGGCGTGTTCTTCGCATGAATGCAAGGATGTTTGCAGTGATTATCAGTTTGATGAAAGAGCTATAGGCCGTTTTTACAAACGTCCCCGAAACGTATGTTCGTGTGGCATGAAGGTGCTGGAGTTGCTGGTCTGTGAGAATTGTGGAGAGGTATTCCTTGGTGGTTACCAACTTATTAGAAACGGTAGAGTCTATCTTAGTGTAGAAAAGCCTATCGGAAATGACTTTGTTGGATATGGAGTACTGTGGAAAGGTAAAGAGAAGCTTGAAGACGGATGGATACGGGTATCATACGATGCTGCCACAGGTGAGTGTGCCAATGACATGGACGGGCAATATTGGCTACACCTACAGAAGAGCGACTCCGAAACGAAATTTCCTCATCGATGCCCCAAGTGTGAAGTATCATATAAGGTTAAGGTTGGTGATGCGAACAGCCTTACTCCTGTACGCCGTCATAGTACTGGTCTGCAAAAAATAACCCAGATACTTGCTGACTCTCTTATTCGGTCGATGCGGAATGCCAAAGAGTCTAATACAAAGGTAGTGTTGTTCTCTGACAGCAGACAGTCCGCAGCAAAACTCTCAGCAGGTATAGAACTTGACCATTACCGAGATGTCTTGCGATGGGCTATTTTGCACTCCCTCAGTGGAAACGACAAGGCCGTTGAGATTCTTAACAAATATAGGAAAGGACAGCCTCTAACAGACGAAGAGAAGGAAACGTTTAGGTCATTGAGCAGTGCCCCGACATTCCGTGAATATATCAACTACATCAGAGATGAAAAAGATGATTTGATAACAGATGATGCATTGAAAGCCCTTAATGAGTTCCTTAATGCTGTGGCAGGTCAGAACCTGGATAATATAGAAGATGAGGTATTTAGAATTCTATTAAAACAGGGAATGAATCCTGCTGGACCAAAGCCTTCTGTAACCGAAAGCAGCATAGCAGGGGTCTGGTCGGAGTTATATGACTTTATCCAATTGAAGGTAAAGCCAGGATTAAGCGACAACAAGAGGCTGTTTGAGGAAAATATTCGTTCGTCCAATAAAACCGAACAGATAACAAGCATCTTCTCTAACAAGAAGCGTTCCTTCGAAGAACTAAAATTAGGTTATCTGGCGCCTTCAAAAGACATCGCAGATCCTATTTGGAGAGAAATGGCATGTTCCACTATCCGTATATTGGGTGAAAAAAGAAGGATAAAAGGTGTTCCATCAAAATATCCTGCAACTGAAAGTTTCCCAAGAGAAGTAACTAACTTGGTGAAAAATGTTTTCCATGTCACCAGTAATAGTGCAGTTGAAGAAAAGAAAGAGGAGTTGAGAAGACTTCTCAGAACTCGTGGAATCATAGATTCAACAACTGTTAGACTAACGGGAGAAGGTCTCTCTTTTGTGAAAGCAGATATAGGTAGCAAGTATTGGGTTTGCCCTAAGTGTAAAACTATCCACATGCATCATGCCAACGGATTTTGCATCAATTGTAATAACAAATTAGGAGAGGCTCTTGTCTTGACTGAACAAGATGTGTCTAACCCTGAAGACTATTATCTTACACTGCTTAACAGCACGGATAGTGTTTACCGCTTGCATTGTGAGGAAATGACGGGTCAGACAGCAAAAGAAGATTCAAGACGTAGGCAACGACTGTTCCAGGAAATATTCCTTGATAATGAGAATAGTGTTGTTGAAGGTATTGACTTGTTGAGTGTGACAACTACGATGGAGGCTGGTGTTGACATTGGCTCCCTGTCAGCTGTAATGATGGGCAATGTACCACCTCAACGTTTTAACTACCAACAACGAGTAGGTCGTGCTGGTCGTCGTGGTAACCCACTGGCGGTGGCGTTGACTGTTGCACGTTCATCAAGCCACGACCAGACCAACTTTATAGAATATAATCGTATGGTGTCAGATACCCCCAAAGACCCATATTTGGAAGTACGCACCGTAGAGATAGCCCAACGTATAATTATAAAAGAGGTGTTGTATAAAGCTCTTCGAAAAGAGAGTGGTGCCAAAGATAGCGTACATGGCAATTTCGGCCTCGTAGAAAATTGGAACTATAATAAAGACTTCGTCACGCAGTGGTTAGATGGCAATCAGGATGAGGTGCGTCGCATAATAGATGTGGTTACCAATGGAACGGAAATTAGCGATGAATTAAAAGGCGAAATCTTTAAATACATCTATAATGACCTTCTTGATGAAATAACCAATATAGCCAGTAGTACATCTTTTACGCAAGACCTTCTAAGTGAAAGACTGGCCAATGCTGGTTTGCTTCCTATGTTTGGTTTCCCAACAAGAGTTAGGAATCTATACTTGAAAGATCCTGTTCTTCAAGGAAAGCTTCCTTCAGAAGATGTGGTTTCGAGGGATATAGATATGGCTATCAATTCTTTTGCTCCAGGACATGAGATAGTGAAAGACAAAAAAGTATATAAGTCAATCGGAGTAGTGGAATATGAATACAATAAGTTAAATCATACAGTTAGACCCAAATACAATTCGCTGAATGTTTATAACCAGCCTTTGTGTCGTTGCCATAATTGCGGCTATTCGACTATTGTTGATACAGAACCACAAGATTCATGTCCTGTCTGTGGAAACGAAATGGAGAAAGTAAAGATTTGTTCTCCATTAGGTTTCTTTGTCGATTATGAGAAGAAGCCAGAAGATTTCAGTGGTGATTATGATTGGTACTCACCTAATAGCGATATTAGATTGGATTGTGAACAGTATCTTCATGATTGTGGAACTGTTGCAAATATGACGATACGTAACAACATATCCCCTTCTCAGGGAAGGGTTCATCTGGTAAACGACAACAACGGAGATTTGTATTACTTAGGGAAAGACGATAAAGGTAGATTTGTTTCAAGAGATGTTCTTGAAGAGGGAAAGAAACAATCTATAAGGCTTCTGGATGAAACGAAATACGCTTTTGTCGCTTCAAAGACTACTGGTGTGTTAACATTGTCTGTGGACAAGTCTCCCAAGAGCGTAAACCTATCTCCTATATTTGAAACGAACACCAACAGCTATGCTGTTAGAGCTGCATTCTTGTCATGGGGCTATCTGGTACGAAAAGCCATATCCTCATACTTGGACATAGATTCATCTGAACTCAATGTGGGATTTTATATTGTGCCACAGACCAAAAAGGCTGAGATCTTCTTTGTCGAAAATCTAGAAAATGGTGCTGGATATTGCAACTTTCTATCAGGGAGGCGCTACACCAATGTTCCCAGGGATGCAATAATTGAACCTTTGTCTGAAGGAGGAGAAATCTATAATCAACTCACATCAGAAGAACATCTGTCAGGTTGTACATCTTCCTGCTATGACTGCATACGCGATTATTCGAATCAGAATGTTCATAGCATTCTTGATTGGAGGCTGGGCTTAGATATAGCTCGTCTTGCCGATAGTAAGGAAGCAATTATTGATTTCTCCGTACCTTATTGGCACGATTATATCTTTTTAACCATTAGAAACATGCTTGAAAGTAACCGATATACAGTGGAAGAAAAGCAAGGAACACTCATCGGGAAGGATCCTTATGGTGACAAATATATTTTGGTCCATCCTCTATGGACGGGGAAATATGTCGAATTCTTGATTCAGAGAATAGGGGGAGAATATAACCCTTTGTCTGTTTTTGGAATATCAAACTTAAAACAGAACTAAAACTTGTAGAATAACATAATTAATGACAAACAATACATCATCATAAAATGATGATACATAATAATAACTCAAAAAAGATGCCTACAAGCTCCACATGAATTTGCCTCTATGGGCTGGCACTCCATCACCATCTGGGAATGTGAGTTGAAAACGAAGGTACGTGAGAAAACGCTGGAATCACTGGGCTTTACGCTCAACAAGATATTCCTGCAAGACCATAGCATTAGGCACTATGAGATACCAGAGGAAGAGCCCATGATGGCGGCAGAAGACACACCTGAATACAACAATAAAAGATAGAATAGGAACGTTATAAGATATGTCACAGAAAGAAGGTTATATAAATTTTGAGGAATACTCACAAGTAGGGGAACCTCAGAAAGCAGAAAGGGCTTACGCGTGGAGCACAGCTATCGGTCTTCAGGCGGTAGATGGGCTAACTGTGTCGCGATATCTCAAAGATACAGCCGTAAGGAATATTGAGGGTGAAATCTCCATTGATGAAGCTCGTGAACTTATCAAGACCTATTATCAGACAAAAACAAACCGTGAGCCAGACGACGAAGAGAAGCAGGAAGCCGATAAGGTTTCAGGCAACATCGCGAAGATCATAGCCGAGCAGTCGTTCTCCTTTAGTATGCCGACACTCATTTCCATCCATCGTCACATTTTCGAGGGAGTGTTCAAACATGCCGGACAGCTGCGCAATTACGACATTACGAAAAAGGAATGGGTGTTACGTGGCGATACGGTACTCTATGGACGGAGTCAAGACCTACGAATGGCTCTGGAGTATGACATGGAGCAAGAACGACAGTTCGATTATAGCGGATTAAATATGGGTCAGGTAGTGGAACATCTCGCAAAGTTTGTGTCTGGCATCTGGCAGATACATCCTTTCCGAGAAGGGAACACGCGAACGACAGCTGTTTTCACCATCAAGTATCTGCGTTCCATCGGGTTCGACGTCACCAACCATCTGTTTTCCATGCATTCGTGGTATTTCCGGAATGCGCTTGTACGGGCCAATTACCAAAATATAGCCAAGGGGATTCAGCGTGACACCCGATTCTTGGAACTGTTCTTCCGAAACTTGCTGATGGGCGAAAAGAACGAGTTGCACAACCGTTATATGCTCGTTAATCCGCCAGAAGGACTTGCAGCCCCATCAAGCACCCCATCAAGTACCCCCGCAAGTACCCCATCAAGTGCTGGCGCTCCGTTTACTACCGACAATGAGAATATTTTGCGGTTGGTCAAAGCTATTGGCCATCGCCAACTCTCCGTAAAGGAGATGCTTGCTGCCGTTGGTCTGAAAGACCGAATGAATTTTATGGAGTATTCTCTTACCCCAGCAATGGCTGAAGGTTTTGTCTGCCTGCTCTATCCAGATAAACCTCGACATCCAAGGCAAAAGTATTTGTTAACAGTCAAGGGTTCCGCCCTCTATAACGAACTGACAAAGAATGCAAGCAAATGAAGTTAGACATTGGGGTGAACTGCAAAGACACAATGCCATTTGAAGGAAAACCGAATCACATTGGCGATTCACCAATGTGACTCGGAAAGTGTTTCGTTTAGGTTGACACCAATGTCTGAGTATCGTTAAGAGAAAGTTGGAAAAGTCGCTTGCGTTTGACCCCCGAGGGCGAGTTGCGCTGACCCCGTCGGGCGAAATAGTGTTGACCCTTTTAGGCGAAATAAAAATGACCCCTGAAAAGCAGACGTTTTTCAGGTTTTTTTTGTAGTTTTGTGTTACCTGCCCTGGCCGGTGGTTTCCCCACATACGCAGAAGCCATGACACCCGACGCGTTCATATCATGGCTGTTGGCACGGGAGTGGGACTACCGCTCCGCGGCTGCCATTGAACGTCTCGTCAAGGGAGCCAGGTTCCGTT
>CAJGCU010000099.1 GCA_904501945.1 uncultured Bacteroidaceae bacterium | reverse complement strand
GGCAAGAACGGCACAGGCAAGAGCACACTGCTCTACCTCATCATGGGACTTCTGCGTCCCAAGTATGGAACCATCATCTTCGACGGAAACGAGACGCAGCAGCGTCAGCCAGAGACGCTTAGGGAGATGTTCATCGTGCCAGAAGAATATGACCTGCCACACATCATGCTGCCCGACTACCTGAAGGTCATCAAGCCCTTCTACCCTAACTTTGACGAGCAGATGCTGGTGCAGCTGCTGGAGGTTTTCGACATGCAGGGCGTCAACGGAGCTAAGCTCGACAGGAACGGCATTCCTCAAATCGCCCTCGGCTCGCTGTCGATGGGACAGAAGAAGAAAATATACCTGTGCATTGCGCTGGCAGCACGCACCAAGCTGCTGGTCATGGACGAACCAACCAACGGGCTGGACATCCTCAGCAAAAGCCAGTTCCGCAAGGTGGTGGCGCTGGGCATGAGGGATGACCAGATTATCATCATCTCCACTCATCAGGTGAAATACATTGAGACCCTGCTCGACCACATCACCATCATCGAGCCTAACACCGTGCTGCTGAATGAGAGAATCAACATGGAGGAGTACACCAATCTGGAGGAGCTCTTCATACAAACCATCAACAAACAAAAATAGGAGGATAAACACATGAACTTCAATAAAGAAAGATTCATTCACTTTGCGCAATACGACCTGACCATCAACAAGGCTTTCTATCGCAACTTCTCGCTCTTCACCAGCATCACCCTCATCAGCCTCACAGTGCTGTTTTTCATGGGCCGTTATTTCATTTGGCAAGGCCTTGTGGTGCAAGGAGCAGATGGCGGCAACTTCCTCACCACTGACCCTACAGATGTGCTGCACTATCAAAACATGAGTCTGGCGGCCAACTGCATTTTCATCTTTCTGGAAATCATGATGTCCATCTTTGCCGGCTGCTGGGCACACAACCTGCGCACCAAGCAAGGGCGCATCAACGAACTGACTCTCCCTGCCACCAACCTTGAAAAGTTCGTCTGGCACGCAGGCCTGATGATTATAGGCGGCGGTTTGCTCTGCCTGCTCTCGCTGCTGCTGGCCGATGGCGTCAACGCCTTGCTCACGATGGCTGTATATGGCTACGAAAACGGCATTCCTTCACTCGCTGTGGCAGTGGGCAAGACCTGTGACATGTCAGGCTTTGCCGACCAGCTGAATTTATCCATACATGTTAATTCTACAGGAGGAATCACCACCAACGTAAACGAATATGAAATAACCATCAGCATTCTCAAGGCATTGGGTTTAGCCAACCTCACTTCCATCTTCCTAAACACTATGATTTTCATGTTCGGCAACGCGTTGAAATACAAGTACAACATCATTCTCACCTATGTGATTTTGCAGGCCATTGGCACTGTCGTTGGAATTGCGGGCGCCATCATCTTCGCCCTGCAGCTAAGCGGGTCTCATGCTTACTGGCCACAGTATTTCGGCGATATGCATTCTTGGAACATGTGCCGACATGGATTTACATCTGGAGCGCCATCAATATCCTCTTGAGCGCATTCTTCGCATGGAAGAGCTATCAACTTTACAAAAAGGCACAAATCACCAGCTCATTTAATAAATAATGTGAAATTTGCCTCTCTACCATTACAAAAAATGTAAAAGCTATGCATTTTAAAGATAATAAAGCTATATATTTGCAAATCGCTGATTTCATCTGTGAAGACATCCTGCAAGGAAAGCTGCTTGAGGACGAGAAAATTCCAAGCGTGAGAGAATATGCAGCCGTAGTTGAAGTCAATGCTAACACCTGCGCAAGAGCCTATGACTGGCTGCAAGGACAAGGCATCATCTACACAAAAAGAGGACTTGGATACTTCGTCTGCATCGGAGCGAAACTCGCCATTCTGAACATGAAAAGACAAGAGTTCCTGACAGAGATTCTTCCTGATGTGGTGCGACAGATGCTCAATCTGGACATCAGCATAGAAGAGTTAAATCAAGAGATTATTAAACATCAAAAAAAAGAAACCTATTTATGAGAACAAAAAGCGTCCTTTTCGCATTAAGCATGTGCTTTCTCACACTCGCTTTAACGTCTTGTCAGGAACAGACAGCCAGCACACACCATCCCTTAGTGGACAGGGCCGACTATCGCGACAGCCAGACATGGGGCAAGGTCATCATCAAGACCCTCGACCTCGACATGTTTACGAACATCAACCTGACGAGCGATGCCGATATCAAATTCGTACAGGGCGACCAGATAGCCATCGAAGCCTACGGCAACGAGAAAGCGATAGCAGAACATGACATCATGGTTAAGGACGGAATTCTCACAGTTGCAAAAAAGGAAGGCTCAACAAGGACTGTCCCCAGCATCACCATCATCGTCAAAGCCCCCATACTTGAAAGCCTCAACGTATCAGGCTCTGGTGATGTGGACATTGAGAACACAGCTGAATTTGACTACAATCTCAGCATCGACGTGTCAGGCTCAGGCGACATCGAACTTGATCAAATCACCTGTCACGCACTCAACATCAACATCAGCGGCGCTGGCGACATCGATGCCAAGAAAATCAAATGTGCCAATGCCGACATACAGATTAGTGGCGCAGGCGACATGAAAGCTGATATCAAAGCCAACGACATCAAAGTGCAAATCAGCGGAGCAGGCGATGCCGAGCTTGACGTGAAATGCCAGAACCTCGCCATACACGCCAACGGAACAGGCGAAATCGAGTTGAAAGGCAAATGCACCAATCTTACCAAGCAGTCAAGCGGCTTGGCAAGTATCGACACCCGTCAGTTGACTATCCAAGAAAACATCAGCATCCAATAAGCAACAATCCTCTATAACAGTTCAGGCCACGCTTCAACAAAAGCGTGGCCTGCTTGTTATAGAGTTTTATTCACAAATCCTACAGCAAAATCTTACTGTTTTGCATTATAAATACTCTTTATTTCATCCGCTGTAAGCCTACGTGTATCCAAAGGAAAATGCTCTCTGACTGTTCACTCCAAATCCAAGACTAAGATGAAATCAAAACTAAAAGAATTGACTAATCGTAGTAAGGGTGGGGCTATGAGAAGAGAAAGCAGAAACTAAAGGAATACATACGAGGATGGGTAGGTTACTTTCACTTGGCAGAGATGAAATGGCTGCGTATAGAAACAGACGAATGGAATCCAAAATAGGAACCGCCGTATACCGAATGGCACGTATGGTGGAGTGTGAGCTCCGAAAACGAAAGTAGGAAGAAAACTACTCGTTTTCCTCCTACTCGATCTTTAAGTTGAAACTTTTACCTAATCTTTACATTTTGGAATGTCAAATAAGCCTGATGACTATAAGACCAAATTGTCACATTGGCCATTTCTGTAGCAGAAGCATCCACGTCCTTAATGATGACACTTCCTTTGGTAAATACATTTCCGGGTATTGTTGCACTAACTCTTTGATAACTGGCTTCATTGCCAAGAGTCAATGAAGCTGTATTTGAACCGAAATTATACTGATTTCCTTGATCATCATAAATATAAGATCTGCCACTGACATAGCCATCCAAACTAAGTGAAACAGCTTTATTTGTAAGGTTCATTACTCGATACGAAATTGTTACCGTATTACTAGAGCTACGCTTACAATCTAATAATGTAAACTCTAGATTATCACTACAAGAAGTAACAATTCCTGTTGTTCGAGGTTCTTCCTCGTTCTTATGTGAACGGCCTTCAATAGCAACATTCTTAAATATTAAATAGCTCTGTTCACTATATGACCAAATTGTAATATTAGAAAATGCAGCTGCTAAATCTGAAACATTTGTAATCTTTACAGAACCTTTTATTTTAACACCAGCAGGTATTGTTGCACTAACTCTTTGATAACTGGCATCATTGCCAAGAGTCAATGAAGCTGTATTTGAACCGAAATTATACTGATTTCCTTGATCATCATAAATGTAGGATCTGCCACTGGTATAGCCATCCAAACTAAGACTAATAGCACTATTGCCTATATTCTCTACCATGTAACTTAGAGTTGCGGTGGTTCCAGACATTTTGCAACTTGTAATTGTAAAAACCAGGTCATCGTTACAGCTAATAATCTCTGCATCGCTACCGCCACTTGTTTGATTTTCCTCTACTGTCATAGTGACAGGCACAGTATAATCTTCCAAATCAGAGCCAATGATAAGAGTGAAGCTGTAATCTCCAGCAGCGAGACCAGTTCGGTTTACGTTAATTGTGATAGTTTCAATGGTACTAGCGTCATTTGGGTTGAATTCTGGGATTACGCCCTCACTTTTGCTAACAGATGCCCAACTGAAATCACCGTCCCCGTAGAGTTTATAAACAGTACTTCCGTTGTGTGACATAATAGACAGGGTGCCGCTGTCGTTTGTACCCAACGCTAAAGCGCTTGGTGTAACTTCAAGATAACGCTCTGCTCCCTTTTCTATATTGATGGTTACCTTAAGAGATTCTCCTTCAGCATTTACTAGGATTGTTGTGCTATGTTGCCCTACATCTAATTTACTACGATCAACATCTACTTTAACTGCACTGCTTTTGCTCATAGCTGTTGTTCCTGCTGTAGGAGTAACTTTAATCCAATCAGCATCAATGCCTGTTATGTTCCAATTTACGTTGCCAGCGTTTCCGACATTTTTTATATCAAAAGTGAGTGAACTGTATTCTGTGCCGAAGTTCAATACATTGTCACTCAATGAGATTTTAGATGTCTTGTTTTCTGCTTCTGCAGTAATCTTCAATGGCATGGATTCTTTGTCTGCATTAACAATGATGGTTGCTTCCTTGTATTCGGTAATACGGTCGCGGTTCAGTGTCACAGTAACTGCATTGCTTTTTCCTGCTGCTAAGGTTCCTGTTGTGGGGGTTATGCTCAACCAATCAATCTTGTCCAATCCACTGATGTTCCAGCTAAATGCTTTGTTTCCATTGTTTTGGATGCTGAATGACAATGAAGAATTTTGACTTCCAAAATTCAGTGAGCTGACGTTCAAAGATAGCTTTCCGTCCTGTACAATAGGGGTCAACTGTATGTCGCCTGAGGCATCGCGTCCAGTCACTACAGTCACAGTCTTGTTGTTGGTGGTATAACCATTCTTACGTGCTTGGATTTCGTATTGTTTGGGATCTAGGTCACGAAATTCGAAATAACCATCGCTACCAGTGGTACGTGATGCTCCGCTCGGTGTTATCGTTACGGTTACTCCCTGCAATACTTCGCCCGAGTTTGCATCGGTCACTTTACCCATAATGTTTCCTGTGTAGACCATCTCGTCTTTAGCACATGCCCCCAATATTAGGATAGAAAATAATGTGCAAAGGAATTTAAAACTAGTACTTTTCATTTATTTTGTTATTTTAGTGTTTATTGTATTTTTATAACTTTAGCTTGTACGTTTTTAAACTCGTCATAGGAATTTCCAATCGGTTTGTAGCCAGTCGGGTCACAGACCAGGTATTTTTGACCATCAACCATCACATAATCACCTGACAAATTATTACTAAAGCGTACTGCAGTTGCCAAATGGTTGGGGTAGTGTAGGAGAACGACATCTTGTTTCGTCAAAGTTCTAATCAAATAGGAAAACAAAATAGATCGGTCTTCGCAATCACTATAGGGATAGAATAAGGTTTCGTCTGCAAAGAAAGGGCGATCCCCTCCCCATATTTGGTCGTCATAGCCATAAACAAAAGCTGTCTGCACAAAATTGAGAATCATATTCACAGCATCCTCTTCACTATGGCCTGCAAGCACAGGGCGGAAAGCCTCAACGATACTTTCAGCAGTCTTCTTGTCCATCGAAGCCAGCGAATACTCTTGCCAATCCATACGAGGATAGCTATGATAGAACTCCATTAGCTGTTTATTTCCCGTCAACTCCACGCGCATCTGAGGGTATTTCTTAGATGTCAGCACCTTAGATTCACCTTCAGAACGACCTAAATCCATCGGAGATGAAATACGAAGAGTTAATGCGGAAGACTCCTTGCTGAAACTGCGCTCCATCAAATAGCAAGCACTTTGAACATCCTGTTCTACTACATAAAACTTCTTATCTCCGATTGAGAAATAGGAATGTTCATAGATTTGAGCATCAAAAGGCAATGCCAGCAAAAGACGACTACCACTGCGAACAAATCGGAAATCCACTCCCGATTGCGCCAAAATATAGCCCGTCAGGAGCACTTCTTCGTTAGAATCTTTAGCCGTCTGCGTTACCACATGGGCAACTTCCTTCACAAACTGGTAATACATCCAGTCACAAAAGCGATGTTTCTCTCTTGCTTGCTGACAATCATACACCAAAGGGTCAAATTCTTTCGTCGCAATACTTTCCCAAGCTGCAGCAATAGCTGTTTGGGAATTATCTGCAACAGAAAGTTTGACCTTGCTGCTACTCCGCAACGCAAATTCCTTCCCATAAAACGATTCCAAACGTATCTTTTTTTGAAATCGGTCATCTTGAGGCTCTTCAATAACGACGGGGGTGGGTGCTGGTGGCACAGTCTTCGGTTTAACAATGTCCAATATCGGCATTTCCTTGGGTACATCAGGCAGCGGCTTGGCATCATCAATCGTCGGCTTTGGCACAAACGGCTTCGGCTGAGGAGGAGGTGCCTCTTTTTCTTGGGGCTTCATCAGGCTCCACGCTTGAACCGAAATGTAGAAGATATTACTCTGATAATCAGATGTACAATGACGGGAACCTTATGAATTGATACCATAAAGTTCCCGTTGTTTTTTATACAGAGTTTTAATGTAAAATTACAATCCCCAGTTTTTCAAGTTATATGTGGATTCTATGTCTGCTTCAAGGTCATCATCAAGTTCCGAAAAGAAATCAATCCCTGAAATAGTCTCTAGGTCATCTACGCTCATCGCGCACTTCTGCATATTCTCATTGTTATTATGGTTGTACATAACAAATGCTATAGTTTGTCCTCCTGCAAAAATAGCTTTAAAGAATGCGTCTGGTACAACAACTTTATTATTTCCTATAGCCCCATATTCATTATTCCATACAAGAGGACCAGTTACTACAGTAACACAGCCATATCGATTAGCCCACTCTCTAACCTTCTTTTCGAGAGTATTCCATTGACCTGAGTTCAGTGACTGATTCTGAGGACAACAGTTTGTATAGTAGAAAGTCTCAATCATTGCTTGACGACTCCATTTGAAATCAGCTGCGGGAGCCATGTGACCTTTCGACCATCCTGAATTTTTATAATCATAGTCGTCAGCTTGTGGAAGGTTTGCAGATGGATCTTGACAGAAATTAAGACCTTTTCTTGAATATGGTCCGTCTGTTTCGGTGGACATGAGTTCATATTTGACCCATTTTGGAATTTTGTATTTGGGATTATACATAACCTCATATCCAGCATACGAGATTGTAGGATATTCTTTCTCCTTTATTTTTGTTGGAGTATCAATTGACGCTGTCGCATTGTTTTCCTGTGATACGTCTTTCGTTGGCTTTCTATAGTCTGCATATGCAGATATAGATTCCTTCTCTTGATTCTCCTCTATCACTAAGGTGTGAACAGAATCCTTTGTTTCAGTATTCGTATAATTGATACATCCGCATACGAAAGTGAGAGAAAGAATACAAGGGATGAAGTACAATATAGATTTTTTAATCATTCATTTTGATATTACCAATTATAGGAACTATATGTATCAAGAATCGCTGATTGAATTTTTCGTAGTCGCTCTTCTTTATTTCTTGGCCAACGACATATTCAGAACTTTGT
>CAJGCU010000098.1 GCA_904501945.1 uncultured Bacteroidaceae bacterium | reverse complement strand
TATAGCATACTGATAGCCTTTTCCACAACAGCCTTCTCGTCTATATTCATGCAGCGCAGGTCTCCATATTGGCAAGGAGTCTTCCCGTAAATGGAACAAGGACGGCAAGGCAAGTCAAGTTGCATCTCACTTTCGGGCTTTTGTCCAAATCCCGAAAATCCCGCCTTCGGGTGAGTTGCCCCCCAAATAGACAGAACAGGAATTCCAAAGATAGAGGCAATATGCATATTGGCAGAATCCATAGAAATCATCAGTCGAAGACGAGACATCAGCAACATCTCCGAACGCAAACCGTCAAGCCTTCCGCAAGTACTGATAACCGCTCCTTGTGCCACATCCGAAGTCGCCGGCACATAATCCTTCTCCCATGACGCCATCACTTCCGCCTCTTTAGGCCCAGCGCCAAACAAAAACACCTTGCAGCCGCTATCAGCAAGCTGATTCACCACATTCCGCATTCGGCATAAAGGGTAAACCTTCTGAGCATGGGCAGCAAATGGTGCAACACCTACCCACCTTTCCCCATCTCCTTTACTGCCCGCCAATTTGCAGATGGAAGAAAAACTCTCGTCACGCAAATCAAGCTGCATAGACCGAGACAAATCAATCTGCAAGCCCAACTGTCTGAACACAGAGGCATAGCGGTCGGTCATCGGCTGCAGCGCCTGATGGGTCTGTCCGTGTCCTATCAGTTCCTTCTTCTCCTTTCGGCCCTTCTTCACCACAGCCACACGAACACCCGACAACGCAAAGCAGGTACGCAAATATTTAGACCTCAGCACATCGTGTAAATCTGCCACTGCATCATAATGTTCTTTTCGCAGATTCTTGTAGATTTTAGTCAGCCCAGCAATGCCATCATTTTCCTTAAACTCAATGCCCTTCACCTGCACATTGGCTGGCAACCAATCAAACATCGGCACAAAGCGAGTGCGGGTAAGCATCGTAATGCGCAACTGAGGATTCTGAGAAGCAAGCGCATAAAGCACAGGAACAGTCATCGCCACATCGCCCATTGCGCTAAACCGCATCACCAGCAGCCTCTTGACAGATACATTTTTCTTCAATCCAAACATCTCATAATCATTTGATGACTGCAAAGATACTACAAATATTCGAATATCTTGCAACACAAAAGAGTGTAAAGCAAAACTTTACACTCTCTATAATATTAAATTTTTAAAATCACAAGTCCATCAATCATTATCAACACTGGCATTAACGACTCCGCCCTTCACCTGATAGACGCCTACAACCTTGATGCCCTTTGACTTAGAGCCCGTGTTATAGACATTAACAGTACCAGCATTAACCGTCATGTTACCATCAATCTTTATGCCCATGCAGCGATGAGGGTCAAGTTCATCCTCAGCAAGCGTACACTTAGCACCCTTAGCATAGATAGTAATATTCGTCGGATTATTGTCTTCGCTTATCACGAGGTCTCCATCAGTCTGGATGCCGCGCGTGCCATTGCTAACCGCGTTGAGAACGAATGTACCGCCACTAATATCGATGTCGCCTTCTGCCTTGATAGCCTTAGCATCTTCGCTATTCTCCATTGTGATGTTGAGCGTTCCGCCCTTGATGATGACACCTCCTGTATTTTCCTCATCCTGAATAATGAGGTCGTTGTCATCCAGCTCATATTCAGCCTGAATGCCATCACCGACCGTCGTCTTCGTGATGTTGAGCTCACCTCCGTTCATCTGGAAATACTGCCCTGCATGGAGAGCATCATTCGCCGCTTTAAGAATGTTGATGGCCTTTACAGACTTCTTAATCTGGAGATACTCCTTAGAAGCGATAGCGTGGTTCGTATTGCCCGTCACATTGAGCGTACCACCTCCTTCAAACTCGAAGTGTCCCTTCGTGTAGATACATGCCTTCTGCGTTCCGTTTGCTGCATCAGCGAAATTGTTGACCGAGCCGTCAGCCATATCAACCGCAATACGCTTTCCGCACTTCACATGGATGGCTGCACCCTTCTTGGAAGTCAGGTTCACGTCATTAAGACGAATGGTAAGCTTGTAATCACCCTCTATCACGAGCGAGCCGTCATCGCTGCTGCCCACGACATTATAGATAATTTCGTCCGTAAGATTCGTGCTGACAAGCACTACGTCCGAACTGGTACCGCTGGAGCAGCTCACGCCCTGTACGAAGGACGGAATCGTCACGTTTGCCTGAGAGCCATTATAGACAATGTTGACCACCCTCTCCATCTGCGGCTCACTAAATGTGATAGAGTCAATTCCTTCTTCAAGGCTGATTTCCAACCCATCAGAAATATCTCTTGCAACATAATCCCCATCCTTGCAGATGTAGATGGTCTGAGCAAAAGCCGTCAAGGCAGATGCCAGAACGAGTATTGTAGTTAAAATCCGTTTACGCATACTTCTATTACTTTACAAGGATTTTCTTACCATTAATAATATACATTCCCTTGGGCAATGCGCCAGTCTGAGGGTCAACGCTGATTTTACGTCCCGTAAGGTCGTAAACCTCATGCACCTTTTCGCCTGCCACACCTTCTTCTACACCTTCAATGCCAACCGTCTTTTCGGTAGAGAAGAACAGTCTCTTGATATCGGCAGTGTTCAGCGTCTGAGTCTTTCCGTCAGCCGTAAACGCAACCATCTTGCCATCTTCAAACGTAATTTTCTGAAGATTAGCAACTGATTCAATTTTGATGCCCGTATTGCCAGCGCTTGAGTCGTAGTAGAGGTTGAAGTCGTCAGCAAAAGCTGTAGCGCTGAACAAGACAGCTGCCGACAGAATCATGTTCTTTTTCATGTGCGACTGATATTAAAATTTATATTTATAACCGACTCCGATGATATGTCCGTTAGGGTCTTCATCATCGTCTTCTGTCTGATAGCGATAGAAAGCGTCAATTACATTCTGCTTGTTAATCTTGATGTCCGTGCCTACCATGAATTTCCACTTGTTGGCAGTGTAGTTCAGGCCGCAGCCATACTCCACAGATACATAAGGGTCGAGCAGACAGCGTCTCACATCATATTGTGCTGTAATTCTGGAGCGGAGAATGGTACGGTCTTTAGCCCCCTTATAGTCCATCTCGCTCTCTTTGAAATAGTGGTTTCCTTTCCCGTCCAGACGATACTTGTTCTGAGTTGTCGAGTCATTGCAGTAGTGCGAATACTGCACCGTCTCTTTCAGCTGGAACTTCCATCGCTTGTTAGGTTCGTATGTAGCCGTAAGGCCTACGCTGGTGCGATGACGGTTGCGCCAGTATGCCAGTTCCTCATTGTATCCTTTATACTCCTGCTCCGTATAGCTGCCCAGAACAGGGTCTGTATAGGTGTATTCATCATACTTGTTCTTTATCTGATTCAGCTTATACACCCACATGTATTCCCATTTGAGCGTTGCCTTGATGTCGAAATCCGAAGTGTCGTAAATCTTCATGTCAAAGCCTGCGCCGATTGACCATCGGTCCATCTTGCGCGTCTTGTCCTGTGTTCGTGCGTTTCCCTCAATAGAGACTTCCATGCCGCTGCGTATTTTCTTTTCAGCACCTACACTGAAGTCCATGCCGAAGTCGTCACCCTGTGCATAAGCACCTGCGACGGCAAAAAGGGAAAGGGCTAAAGTGATAATTTTCTTATTCATAGTCCTTTGGCATTTTCTGAGTGTTTTCATCACACCCATCTGTGTTATAGTAAATTTTAATAAGAGCCATATCCTTGAGGAAGTCGATAGAGCCAATAGAGACATTGGTCACATCGAGTCCTGTGCGCTCCTTCAAGTCTGCGATAAGTTCCTCGCGGCGGTCTGGCTTGATAAGGTCAATCTTGTCATACTTGACATACTTGGTCGAAAGGCTCTTCACCAGCTTGTTAGCTTCAGCAATCCATACACCCACCACAAACAGGAGGTCTGTCACAATCAGTTCACCCATGCTGGTCATGAGCGGACCCATAAACTCTGGATGCTTCGGACTAATATCCGCAGCCCATGCCAAACCGTTGATAGCAGAAAGTGCTATTACAAGGAAGAGGTAAGTCATTTCGCGGATAGGCACAGACTCCGTGCGGTAGCGCATGATGCAGAAGATGGCAAAGAGTCCCATCGCAATACCGGTCTTGATTTTCGCGTCGCCCATCAAGTGTATCAGCATGAAGATACAGAATCCCACCAATATATAGGTAAAGAAGAAATCACGGCGTCTCGCCTTCGGGAAGTAGAAGTTGCGAGCAATAATCAGCGTGAATACGGTGTTGATGACAAGACGGAAAAAGAGATCGAGAATCCGACAGGTGTCGTTTGACAACACGGTGATAAAGTCGTTAAATGCGTCCATTTTTGTTCTTAGATTTTATGATAAAGTTAATAATAATCTGTTTGATTAAAGTTCATGGTCAATGAACTTTCGCCCATTGATTTTTTCCAGATGACGAAGCTTGGGCTTGAAATTGTTCTGCTTCAAATCCGGGTCGGTAAGAGCCATTCCGATGCAGCACTTTGAAAACCCCGTAGGATGCACATGAATATCCCTCAGCAAGTTGCACACAGGAGAATAGACATTGCCGTCGCGCTTCAGTTCAATGATGACCAGCTGGTCAGTGCCATGGTCTCTATCGGTCTCAAAATTATGGAATCCGATGTTGAAGTCGATAGTCAATCGCTCCGTCTTCCCCTTGTTCACCAGCGTCACGCGGTCAAACCTGTTGCGAACCACTGGATTGAGGTAATCAAGATTCAGTCCCGTCTTCCGCCGCACCAGTTCGTGCGCACCCTCCGTCTGTCTGAACTCGTCCTGCGAAGGCACTTCTATGCGCTTCTTCTTCGTTCGTGCATGGTTATTCTTGTTCTTCACCTCCAGAAACGTCAGGTTGCTTGCCACATACGTGCGCACCCTCACCTTCATTCTTCTTGCACGACGGTTGTGGTGCATGATGTACATCACATGCTCCCTCGTGTCATAGTAAGTAGTCAGATATGGGATGACGCGCCTCTCCAGAGTCTCCTGCACATAATATTTGTCTTGCAGCAGCCCGAGCAGCTGCACCAGCTGCGCCTTCGATGCCACATATTTGGTATCAAGTCGATTCATCAAGCGAATGCCTGACATTTGCTCAAGCGTGATAGGTTCCATGGAGTCAAGCAACTCCTTTATGTTGCTGTCAATATCGCGCATTACATTAGATTAGGTTTAGTAAAATGATTTTCCAGCACAAAAGTACGAAGTTTTTTCCGTTTATTTTCACTTTTTTATATAAAATAACAAAAATATGCTGTAAAGCAGAAAAAAAGGAGATATTAGGCCTTTGCGACCGTGAAATTAGACATTGACCGCATAGCAAACAATCGCCTTTCGCTGAAACAAAGTTTACTGCAGCACCCATGCCACCGGAGTCTTCACACGGGGAACAGCAAACCCTGCGTGAATTCGCAGCGCTCACCTTACTTGCATATCTCACGGCTCCCATCTTATCATCTTTTCATTCACCCGCATCCATTTCTTGCCTGCACCCACACATTCTTTATTTTGAAAGTTTGGAAATTTATTTTGAAAGTTTAGAAATATATTTCCCAAGTTTCAAAATAAATTTCCAAACTTTCAAAATAAAAACAAAACCCGTGTTTGCAAAAAAAGGATACGCTATTTTAAAAGATGGGGTAACGAAATACCTTCATGTTTCTGCATCTTTGTCGATCTCGATATTTCGTTATTAAATTCTTGTAAATAACAAAAATTGTTAAATAGTAAAAAAAATACCCTCCCATTTGTTTTTTAAAAATATTGTGTTAACTTTGCAAAAATCTCTAAAGAGCTAAAAACGGAATCGTCATGAAAAAACACATATTGCTTCTTTTCATTTTGAGTTTCGGCTTTGGCAACATGGCAAAAGCCGACAATATTCCTTTTGTGCAGGACGGCAAACGGTGGACTTACTTCGGCCGCCGCCCTGAAACCAATCCCGATAAAAAGAAAGATGAAACGTATTACGGAGAATATTATTATGACTTACAAGGCGATACGATCATTGAGGGCAAATCATGTCTGAAGCTATATTATGAGGAGGAGCGCAGCAACCTGTCAGGGGTATATGAAGGTGCAATGTATGAAGAGGAGAGGAGAGTGTATTTCATTCCTGAAGGAAAAACCGCAGCAAGCCTCCTTTATGATTTCAACTGCCAGGTGGGTGACAGCATTGAGACTTTTGGTGGTACAATGATGGTGGAAAACATCAAGACTGTAGGGTATGATGGCAAGACATACAAGGTCATTTCTGTTCAAGACACGAAATCGTGGACGGGAGCGTGGATTGAAGGTGTTGGAAGTAAATATGATTTGCTTGCTTTGACTTGTCCAGATTCGGCTTCGGTGCTACTTCGCTCATGTACAATGGAAGATGAGATGAACTTCAGGTATCCCTCCGATTTTATATCCCGAGAGCGGGAAGGCGCAATAGCGGAAGTAAAACTTGGCGGGTTGAATTATCGCCTTTATTCTGATTACACAGCTCTGGTGACCAACGGCAACCAGTGGGAAGGTGAGTTGGAGATTCCAGAGCAAGTGTTCTATCATGACGAGGAATACACTGTAAGCGGGCTGGAGTGGGTGGCTTTTTCGTATTGCGAGACACTGACAAAGGTAAAAATACCCAAGACCACTTCACGCATCGAGCACTATTTCGGCTGGGATGCCTGCAAGAACCCTTTTCATGGCTGCACAGCATTGGAAAGCATAGAGGTGGATGAGGAGAACCCATGGATGTGCTCTGTGGATGGTGTGCTTTTCAATAAGGAAAAGACGTGGATATACTCCTACCCCGCAGGTTCGAAAAGGGAAGTCTATAACATTCCAGCAGGCGTGGAAAGAATAGGAATGAGTGCGTTTGACCATAATTCCCATATCACCTCCGTATACATGCCCAATAGCGTCACGCGCATGGATTCAGGAGCATTTGGCTATTGCAAGAACCTTGGCTCCGTCAGACTCTCAGAAAATCTCAAATATATCCCAGCCTATACATTTGACAAATGTGAAAATCTTCACTTCCTCGAGATTCCCGAAAGCGTCAGCAGTCTTGAAGAAAGCGCGTTCCGCTGGACTGCTATCGAGACACTTGTCATCAGAGGCACTTTTTCCAGAGAACTTTATAGAAGCACTTTCATAGCAATGAATGAAGATGCCGTCATCTATGTCAAGAAGTCTGAGATAGAGAAATTCCAGAAAGTGTTCTCGGGCACCGTACTTCCTCTGGAAGAATATATTGCCGACGACATCAAGAATCCTGGCGTCAGCAACAGCAACACATCGTCTTTCTACGACCTTACGGGCCGTCCTGTCGCAGCTCCTGCGAAAGGTATTTACATCAAGGACGGAAAGAAGGTGATGGTGAAGTGATAGGTAAAGAACTGGAGCAAATCTTTATCTCTCATCAGGAAGCAAATTGATAATTGACGGTGGCAGTTTGACAAATGTTTCTATTACTTATGTGGGAACTTCTGGTACTTCGATACAACTTCTCAACGATGGGAAAATTAAATATATAGACAATCAGGATTTTACAGTTCCTTTGGGTGTAAGTTTGGATATTAACCACGGGAAAATAAATTAGGCTTATGAAACATTTATTATTTCTTGTTATTTTTAGTTTCGGCTTTGGCATTACCCTGTATGCCGAAAGCACGTCCTTTGTTCAAGAGGGCAAGCAGTGGAAGACCAAATATCATAATGGATACCTGAATGACCAGCTGGGCGTGAAGCATCTCTACCATTATGATTTCGTGATAGATGGCGATACCATCATTCATTCGAAAACTTGCAAGAAGATG
>CAJGCU010000097.1 GCA_904501945.1 uncultured Bacteroidaceae bacterium | reverse complement strand
CTTTATTCATCAGTAAATTATAATTTTCTGTTTCTCATGTCTTATCTTGATTCCCTGACTCAGTCCGAAGAGTATCGTCGCGAAGAGCTCATTCGCGTCATTGAACGTTCTGTGGAAAACCTTACTCTTCAGGAACTGGAGGCGCTTTATTATGATATGACCACAAAAAACTACATCAACGACGACCCTATGGGTGATTTTTGACATTAAGTTGCATCTTGTTTGAATATCGTTGAAAAGATGGAAAAGAAAAAAATAGAGGAAGCGATTCAGAAGTATTTGGATGTGCATGGATATGAACGAATGGCTGTGAAGGCCGCGATGTTCGATATGGACGGAGTGCTGTTCGATTCGATGAAGAACCATGCGAAATGCTGGCATGAGACAATGGCGCATTTTGGAATGGATTTGCCAGAATGGGAGGCATATATGCACGAAGGGCGCACAGGTGCTGGCACCATCAATCTAGTATCTATTCGCGATCGTGGGTGTCAGGCAACGGAAGAGGAAATACAGAATATATACAAATATAAAAGTGACTTGTTCAACCAGTGCCCGAAGGCAGAACGCATGCCTGGAGCGTATGAATTGTTGGCGAAGGTGAAGGCGAGTGGGGTAGTGCCGATGGTGGTGACTGGCAGTGGACAGATGACGCTGCTGGACAGACTGAACAGGAATTTCCCTGAGATATTCAGAAAAGAACTGATGGTAACGGCTTTTGACGTGAAATTTGGAAAGCCGAATCCTGAGCCTTATCTGATGGGAATGGCAAAAATGAAGAAATGGCTTGATGATGAGAAGTTGAATCCCTGCAATTTCATTGTAGTGGAAAATGCCCCATTGGGTGTAGAAGCAGGCGTGGCTGCAGGAGTATTCACTATCGCTGTGAATACAGGACCATTGCCTGACGAGGCTTTATTGAATCCAGGGGCGAATCTGCTGTTCCATTCGATGCAGGATTTGTGCGACGAATGGGAGAATGTCGTGGTGTGCCTTAAGGCTTTATCATGATTCCATTGATAATTCTGCTGTTGAAGTGACGGCGAGCAGAAAAGAAACGGTCATAGTTGGTAAAGGTATCAATGCCTGAAACATGTATGTTTCCTGGGTTGACACCTTTTTCGATGAGTTGTAGGCGATTGCATTCCCAAAGGTCAATGTGCCATTTCTTTGCTTGAGGATTGCGTGAGTCAGGATATCTTTTTGCCAGTTTGTTCATGGGAAATCCTGATTGCTTGAAACATTCGTAAACCTCTTCTCCCACTTCAAAACTCTCAAGCCCGATGCTTGGACCTATGATAGCATGCAGTTGCTGTGCAAGTGTGCCGTATGTCTTTTTTAGTACCTCAATGTTGGCTCCTACGATACGTTTCTGCGTTCCCTTCCATCCTGCGTGTACAGCGGAGATAATCTTTTGATTGTCATCCCACAAGAGAATGGGGACACAATCTGCTGTCCTGACGCAAATGCAAAGATTGGGAACGTGTGTTGACAAGGCATCCACACCGTCGAGGAGAAGTGCTTGCTCAAGCGGATTTTTGTTCAGAAAGGTTTCATCGATGACTTTTGTCACAGTCTCGTGCGTCTGGTGCAGTGGCATGATGAGGTGTGGAATGTCAATAGAAACACCGCCATCTCTCGTTGTAGAGAAGGCGGTGATATGTTGTGGAGTGTCGTAAATGTGCATGGGTAGAATGGGGTTTGTAGGACGAATGGGAAGATTGGGGCTATTCCTCATACTCGAAGTCTTCCAAGTCTTCAATCTCATCTTCGTCAAGGAACTCGATATCATCCTCTTCTGCGATGTCCTCGTCGTCCCAGCCTTCATCATCTTCATCAAGGTCGCTCATGTAGGCGAAGGTCTTGGTTGCATGGATGATGGACTCTTGTGTGTTGATAGCCGCAATTTTATTGCTTTCGCTGTTCATCTCTTTCCAGAGGATGTCCTTGAGTTCTTGCAATCCTTGTTGGGCAACGGCGCTGATAAAGACAACAGGAATATCGTCGGGTAGTCCTTCTTTGAGCATCTCCTTCAGTTCCTCGTCTTGCCCAAGGAGGTCGCATTTGGTAATGGCAAGCACTCGGCCCTTTTCAAGCAAATCTGGGTTGAACTGTGCAAGTTCGTTGAGCAGTACATCGTATTCGTGCCGGATGTCTTCTGTGTCAGCAGGAACCATGAATAGCAGCAGCGAATTTCGTTCAATGTGTCGGAGGAAACGGAGACCCAAGCCGCGTCCTTCGCTTGCTCCCTCGATGATGCCAGGAATATCAGCCATGACGAACGAGCGGCCATCGCGATAAGACACGATGCCTAGCGAAGGTTCGAGGGTGGTGAAAGGGTAGTTGTCAATCTTAGGTTTTGCAGATGAAACAGCATTGACAAGTGTTGATTTGCCTGCGTTAGGAAAACCTACAAGACCAACGTCGGCCAAGAGCTTCAATTCGAGAATGACGGAGCGTTCTTGCATGGGTTCACCTGGCTGTGCATAGCGTGGTGCCTTATTGGTAGGGGTGGCAAAATTAAAGTTTCCCAATCCTCCACGACCACCTTTCAGCAAGATGACTTCCTGTCCGTGTTCAGTCACATCGCAGATGTATTCGCCGGTTTCTGCATCATATACAGCTGTTCCGCATGGCACTTCAATATATGCGTTTGCGCCTTGCTTGCCCGTTGATTTGTTCTTTGAACCATTGCCACCATGCTCTGCCTGAATATGGCGGTCATAGCGTAAATGGAGCAGAGTCCAGTAGTTGCGGTTGCCATGAAGAATGACATGTCCGCCGCGTCCTCCGTTGCCACCGTCTGGTCCTCCTTTCGGCAAATATTTAGCACGGTGCATGTGGGTAGAGCCACGTCCTCCTCGTCCTGAACGGCAATAGATTTTTACGTAATCGATGAAGTTGGATTCCATGTGTGGAGAGATTAAAAACGAAAAACTAAAAACTAAAAGTAAAAGTGTCCACCATTCGGGTGGCAGGTGACTCAAACTTATAGTTTTTAGTTTTCTGTCTTTAGTTTTTTTTACTTAACTGAGTCGAGGAAAGAGAATATCTCGCCTAACATTACTTCTTTAGAGCCTTTCCAAGTGAAAGTATTGCGGATACCTTCCTGTTCAAACCATGCTGCTAATGGAGCAGTTTGGCTGTGGTAAACTTCGAAACGCTTCTTGATGGTTTCCTCGTTGTCGTCAGCACGTCCTTGTTCGATGGCACGGTTGAGCAGACGAGCGAGCAGAGTCTCTTCATCTACAACGAGTTCGAGCATGATACCCATGTCGTCGCCGCGTTCGCAAAGCATTTTCTTCAGAGCTTCTGCTTGTGCGATGGTACGTGGGAAACCGTCGAAGATAACTCCCTGTCCCTTGGGAAGCGCATCGTATGTCTTTGCAAGGATGTCAATCATCAGTTCGTCAGGAATGAGCTGGCCGTTATCGATATATCCTTTAGCGATGTTGCCAAGTTCTGTTCCGTTCTTGATCTCGTTGCGAAGCACATCGCCTGTAGAGATGTGTCCCATTCCATATTTAGCAACAATCTCGTCGCTGTAAGTGCCTTTTCCTGAACCAGGTGCACCAAAGATAATGATATTCTTCATTTTTTTATGATTTGATTATTAGATGTTTATGCTTTTTTGTTATTGGCTATCTTTCACAACATAGATGTCCTTGTATTGGCGCCCAATTCCATCGTAATCCAGACCATATCCCACAATAAATTCATTGGGTATTTCCATGGCGCAATATTTTACATCCAATTCAACTCGCAGTTTTTGTGGTTTCATCAACAGTGTGGCAATCTCTACGGAACGTACACCTTTGGCCTTGAGTTGTGGCACAATGCTATGCATCGTGAATCCTGTGTCAATAATGTCTTCCACTAGAATGATGTCTTTCCCCTTGAGGTCTGTGCTGATGCCAATCAATTCTTTAATGTGTCCAGTACTTTCCATTCCCTCGTAGGAAGCGAACTTGGCAAACTGAATTTCGTGGTCGAATGTTAGATGGCGTACAAGGTCGGCGGCAAATATGAATGCTCCATTTAGCACGGCAATTAAAAGAGGGTGTTTGCCTTGATAATCTGCGTTAAGCTTGTCTGCCAGAACACGGATTCTCTCTTCAATCTGTTGGTGTTGTATGAATAATTCAAACTGCTTATCCTTAACTGTAATCATAAAAATAACATTTACCGCATTTTAGATGCAAATCTACACAAAAAATCCATATTTGAGAGTGAAAACTAGAATAATCACATGAAAAAACATGATATAAACAGCACTTTTGCCTTTTTTTGTCGTTTTTTTGATATCTAATTACTATTTTTGCACATCAAAATTCATCTATTATGTTAAATCCTTGAAATGATGAAGATTTTGTCATCAGCCCAGTTGAAAATTGTTGATGCTTATACAATAGAGCATGAGCCGGTTTGTTCTATAGACTTGATGGAACGCGCTTCTCGTGCTGTAGCAGACAAGATTCGTTTGCGTTGGACTGTCGATACTCCCATGAAGATTTTTGCTGGTCCTGGCAATAACGGTGGTGATGCGCTTGCTGTTGCTCGTATGCTTGGCGAATCAAACTATAAAGTTTACGTGTATTTGTTCAATACGTTAGATAAACTCTCTCCTGATTGTCAAATCAACAAGCAGCGGCTGCTTGATATTCAAGAAGTCAAGCAGCATACGTTGGGAGCTCGAAATATCGAATTTGTAGAGATTATGTCGCAGTTTACCCCTCCAGCATTGGAAGAAGGCGATGTAGTTATTGATGGCCTCTTTGGGACAGGGCTCTCACGCCCGTTGAATGGAGGCTACGCATCTGTAGTCAAGTATATCAATGCTTCTCCAGCAACAGTTGTGTCTATAGATGTACCCTCTGGCTTGATGTGTGAAGACAATACTTATAACGTAATGAATCACATCATCAGAGCAGATGTCACTTATACCATTCAGTATCCTAAACTGGCATTCTTCTTTCCTGAAAACGAGCTTTATGTGGGTCAGTGGGAAGTGCTCGACATTGGCATCATCGACCCTTGTAGCGAAGAGACCAACACTCCTTATGTGTTTACAGAAAAAGCCGATGTGCAGGCTATGCTTAAAAAGCGTTCGCGCTTCGTACACAAAGGTATGGAAGGACATGCCCTGCTCATTGCCGGCAAAAAAGGGATGGCTGGTGCAGCTATTCTCAGTGCTAGAGCTTGTATGCGAGGTGGAACTGGAAAACTCACTATACGTACTCCAGAATACAACGCCCCAATTTTGCAGTCAACAGTGCCAGAAGCCATCATCAGTGTGGATCCCGATCCTAACTGCTTCAGCCAATCGGTCGATTCTGGCGATTATGATGCGATGGCAATAGGACCAGGCATAGGCACTTCGCCCTATACCGTTCAGGCATTTATAGATCAGGTCACCTTTGCCAAGTGCCTGACAGTGATAGATGCTGATGCTCTCAATATCTTTGGCAATCATCGAGGCTGGGTCAATTCACTGCCTCGTCGCAGTATCCTGACTCCTCACAAGAAAGAGCTGTTTGGACTCATTGGCGCTACTCGCAATTCGTATGAACAGTTGGAACGTACACGTGAAATGGCTGTTCGCCAGCAGGTTTATGTTGTCATCAAAGGGGCTTATTCTGCTGTTATCACTCCAGAAGGCAATGCTTACTTCAACCCGACAGGCAATCCTGGTATGGCGACAGCAGGTTCGGGCGATGTGCTCACAGGAATCATTTTGGCTTTGTTGGCACAAGGTTATATCCCTGAGAATGCTGTTCGACTTGGAGTTTATTTGCATGGGCTTTCAGGCGATTTGGCAGTAGAAGACCTCTCTTGCGAAGGATTGATAGCCAGTGACCTCGTTGATTACCTGCCTAAAGCATTTAAGGCATTACGACAGAACATTTGAAGAATATGATAATGAAAAGAAATATACTCATAACATTGGTGGCTTTTATGTCACTTGGAACAATTGCACAGACGCAGTTGACGGAATTCACTCCTGGTGTGGCAGCCAATGGCGTGAACTATGCTTTGCCTCAAACAAGGTTGCGAATAGACGTGACAGCCATGAAGGTGGTTTATACCCCGGGAGAATATGCCAATTATGCCGAGCGCTATCTGCACATCATCTCGGCAGGCCAAGCGGCATCTACACAGTGGAGCGTGACAAGACTCAATGTCTATCAGGAGGGTGTACCCGACACGTCAAAAGTTTTCACCGTCAAGATGAAGGACAAGACCGTTGCTCCAATGGTGCAGCTCACCAATAGCGGAATTCTTGTGGCAGTCAACACTACTACAGAGGTTGATACTCCTGGATTCCCGTCAACTCGTACAACGAACCATCGACTTGATGCACGGCAGTATCTCACAGCAGAAATACTGTCTGCGACCTCTGTTGCCAAGCGAGCAGAACTGACTGCACAAGAAATACTCGACATCCGTGAAAGTAAGAACGCCATCAAGCGTGGGCAAGTAGAGTCTATGCCCCAAGATGGAGCGTCGCTCAAGATTGTGCTGGATGAATTGGATATGCAGGAGCGAGCATTGACACAGCTTTTTGTGGGTTATTCTGACACCACTGTCACCTATAAGTCATACACTATTTTGCCAACAGAGGATATAGAGAAGGATGTTCTGTTCCGATTTTCTCGCAAACTGGGTTTTGTTGATGCCGACGACCTTGCTGGTGACCCATATTATCTGACATTGAAAGACCTGCACACCGTGGTTATTCCAGACCAGAAAGAACTGCTCAAGAAAAAAATTGCTGGGCTAGTATATAATATGCCCAGCATGGCAAAGCTCACCATCAGCACGATGCAAGGCAATCTCTATGAGCAGGAACTTCCGTTTGCGCAGTTTGGGACTCTTGATGTGCTCAGTGCCACTCTCTTTAACAAGGGCGCAAACACACGTCTTACGCTACATCCTGCCACAGGAGGAATCCTGCATCTGGAACAGTAACCGTAGCGGAAAAGATGTTTTTTTTGACGCGTAAAAACCTATTATATCAATTATTTATATATAAACCTCAAAAAAAATTAAAATGAAAAAGTATCTTGCAGAAATGGTAGGAACAATGGTTCTTACACTTCTCGGTTGTGGTACAGCCGTTTCACTTAACTGTGGTTCAGACACAGCTTCTGTAGTAGGTACAGCAATGGCATTCGGTCTTGCTGTAGTCGCAATGGCATACACCATTGGCGGTGTTTCAGGTTGCCACATCAACCCAGCCATCACACTTGGCTGCCTTGTTTCAAAGCGAATCAGCGGCAAGGATGCTGCTATGTACATGGTATTCCAGGTTATTGGTGCTATCATTGGTGCAGCAATCCTTTTTGCCCTCACTTCTAATGATATGGCTCAGGCTGGCGGCACGCTTACAGGTGCAAACAGCACTGGCGACCATGGCATTGTTGTAGGTCTCATTGCTGAAATAGTTCTCACTTGCATCTTCGTTCTCGTAGTTCTTGGCACAACTGACGCGAAGAAGGGTGCTGGCAACTTCGCAGGTCTTGCAATCGGTCTTTCACTCATCCTCATCCACCTTGTGGGTATTCACTACACTGGCACATCTGTGAACCCAGCACGCTCTATCGGTCCAGCTCTCTTCGAAGGCGGACAGGCACTTTCTGACCTTTGGGTATTCATCGTAGGTCCATTCGCTGGTGCAATCCTTGCAGCGCTCATCTGGAAGGTGATTGGCGAAGAAAAAGCATAAAGCTGTCATCAGAAATATATTTTTGAGACACATCATTCTTTTGGTGTGTCTCTTTTTTTGTACCTTTGCAGTATGATGGCAAAAGAAAAGCTTTGGAACTCAAACTATGTAAAGGTGTGGCTGGCCAACTTCATGATATTCTTTTCATTCATGATTGTCACACCCCTTCTTCCGCTTTATCTTAGCGACACCTATCAGGCTGACAAGGACACGATTGGCTTTGTCCTGTCGGGTTACACCCTGACCGCCCTTTTGGCGCGTCCCGTCGCTGGCTATCTGGTCGATAGCTATTCCCGAAGGGTCGTTCTGCTGATATGCTATTTTTTCTTCTTCGCTCTCTTTGCAGGCTATCTGATAGCTGGTACCATGACACTCTTTGCCATCATTCGTACGGTCCATGGTGCGCCTATGGGAGCTGTCACAGTTGCCAACAGTACTTCTGCCATTGATGTGCTCCCGTCTTCTCGCAGAGCAGAAGGCATCGGCTATTATGGTTTGTCCAACAATTTGGCCACCAGCATGGCACCCACTGTTGGGCTGCTGATATACGATAAAATAGGTAATTACGATATCATTTTCCTG
>CAJGCU010000096.1 GCA_904501945.1 uncultured Bacteroidaceae bacterium | reverse complement strand
GTCTCTCCGATGAACACTTTCTCCGCTACTTTGATGACTTTGTATGTTCCATCCTTATAGAAGATGATGATATCGTCGATGTCGGAGCAGTTGCATACGAACTCATCTTTCTTCAACGCTGTGCCAATGAAGCCTTCTGTCCGATTGATGTAAAGTTTCTGGTTGGCTTCTGCCACTGTAGCAGCCTGTATCGTGTCGAAATTGCGTATCTCGGTGAGTCGAGGATGCTCTGCGCCATATTTCTTCTTGAGGAAACGGAACCACTCGGCTGTCACTTCTACCAGATTGGCCAAATCGCGCTCAATCTGCTCCAGTTCAGCCTTGAGACGGACAATGAACTCGTCGGCTCTTTCTTTGTTAAACCTGAGAATGCGAGCCATCTTGATTTCCATGAGCCGGAGGATGTCGTCTTTCGTCACTTCACGCACAAATTGCGGATAGTAGGGCGTCAGACGCTCATCAACATAGGCACAAGCTGCATCCATGCTCTTGGCATTTTCGAATTCCTTGCCTTTGTAGATGCGCTCTTCTATGAATATCTTTTCGAGCGACGCAAAATGGAGCTGCTCAAGCAGTTCGCCACGCCGTATCTCCAATTCTCGCTTGATGAGATGCTTGGTGTTATCTACGCTCTTGCGAAGCACGTCGCTGACGGTCAAGAACTTTGGCATTCTGTCGTCGATGACACAGCAGTTGGGAGAGATGCTGATTTCGCAGTCGGTGAAAGCATAAAGCGCATCTATCGTCTTATCGCTTGACGCACCAGGCATGAGGTGGATAACAATCTCCACGCCCGCTGCCGTGAGGTCTTCCACCTTGCGAGCCTTGATTTTTCCTTTCTCAATGGCTTTAAGGATAGAATCAATGAACTGGCTGGGCTTAGAAGGCGAGCCTGTGGTCTTGCCAAAAGGAATCTCTGTAATGGCAAGAGTCTTGCTGTCGCGCTTCTCTATCTTGGCACGCACTCGCACAGACCCTCCACGCTGTCCATCGTTGTACTTCGACACATCGATAGAACCGCCTGTCTGGAAGTCGGGATAGAGCTGGAAGGGTTCATCATAGAGGTAATGGATGGATGCATCACAAAGTTCATTGAAGTTGTGAGGCAGAATTTTGGAACTCAGGCCTACTGCAATTCCTTCCACTCCCTGAGCGAGGAGGAGCGGAAACTTGACTGGCAGCGAAATGGGTTCCTTGTTACGTCCATCATAAGAAAGTTTCCACTCGGTAGTCTTAGGGTTGAACAGGACATCGAGCGCAAACTTTGATAGTCGAGCTTCGATATAACGACCTGCGGCAGCATCATCGCCAGTGAGGATATTACCCCAGTTGCCCTGACAGTCGATGAGCAGATTCTTCTGTCCCATCTGCACCAAAGCGTCTTTAATGGAGGCATCGCCGTGAGGATGGAACTGCATGGTGTGACCCACCACGTTTGCCACCTTGTTGTAACGCCCGTCGTCCATACGCTTCATGGAATGGAGAATGCGACGCTGCACTGGCTTCAAGCCATCCATGATGTGAGGCACGGCACGTTCCAGAATCACGTAGGAAGCATAGTCCAAGAACCATCTCTGATACATTCCGCTCAGATGATGGGTAATGCTGTCTTTCATGGTCGCCGGGTCGTAATCACTCTTGGGAGGATTATCCGAAGATGCAGGCATCTCGTCCATGAGTCCTTCATCCAGGCCTTCGTCCATGACTTCGCTGTCGTTATATTCGCTCATAAATCAAATTCTATTTGAAGTGAGAAGTGGAAAACTCACACTCTTCACTTTGTCAATTCCAGTGTATCTAAAGCTATCATCAGTTCCTCGTCTGTCGGAATGCAGCAAACTGTCACCTGCGAATCATCAGCAGACAGGATGGCCTCAGTAGCACGGCATGCCTTGTTCTTTGCCTCGTCCAGCTTAACACCCATGAACTCCAATCCTTTAGTTGCTGCTTCACGCACTTCCCACTGATTCTCGCCAGCACCACCAGTGAAAAGGATGATATCTACACCACCCATGGCTGCTGCATATTCGCCAATGTACTTCTTGATTCGGTAGCAATAGATTTCCTTCGCCAGACGAGCTTTGTCGTTGCCAGCCGCGATGCCAGCAAGGATGTCACGGAAATCGGACAGACCTCCACTGATGCCGGCGAGACCAGACTTCTTGTTGAGCAAGTCGCTGATGCCATGTGTATCAAGTCCTTCCTTGTCCATGATGAACGTGACAGCACCTGCATCAATATCGCCCGAGCGTGTTCCCATAACAAGCCCTTCCAGAGGGGTCAAGCCCATTGAAGTATCCACGCACTTGCCATCCTTCACGGCTGCGATAGAAGCCCCGTTGCCGATGTGGCAAGTGATGATTTTCTTGCCTTTGTTCTCCACGCCAAGGAAGTCACACACACGCTGAGACACATAACGATGACTTGTTCCGTGGAAGCCGTAACGACGCACGCCATACTTCTCATACAACTCGTATGGAAGCGCATACATATAAGCATAATCAGGCATGGTCTGGTGGAATGCCGTGTCAAAGACACCCACCTGCGGAATGTTGGGCAGCAGGGCTGTCACCGCATTCACGCCTTTGATGTTAGCAGGGTTGTGAAGGGGAGCCAAGTCATTGCAAGCCGTAAACACTTCCATCACCTCGGGAGTCAGCACCACCGACTTGTTGAACCTTTCACCTCCATGCACCATGCGATGACCGACTGCATTCAGTTCCTCAAGGCTATTCAGCACGGCATACTCACCTGCTGTCAGCACCTCAAATATCCACTGCACACCCTCCGTATGCTCCCTCACAGGCTTTTCCATCTTGTGCTTCTCGCCATTCAGCTTCACCGTGATGAAAGAATCTGGCAGACCTATTTTCTCGATGCCGCCGCTGGTAATCACGCTCTGGTCATCCATATTGTAGAGCGCATATTTGATAGAGCTGCTTCCGCAGTTCAAAACAAGAATCTTCTTCATATCTTTTCTTATTATTTTTTATCCACCTTTTGTGCCTGGCAAGCAGTAATAGCCACCATCTTGTAAATATCATCCACGCTGCAACCACGGCTCAAGTCGTTCACAGGACTCGCGATGCCCTGCAAGATAGGGCCAATAGCCTCAGCATTGCCCAGACGCTCCACCAGCTTATAGCTGATATTGCCCACCTCCAGACATGGCACCACCAGCACGTTCGCCTTGCCGGCAATGTCGCTGCCCGGTGCCTTCTTCTGTCCCACAGATGGCACCAGCGCCGCATCAGCCTGAAGCTCTCCGTCTATATTCAGGCTAGGGTCCAGTTCCTTCGCCAAGCGAGTCGCCTCCACCACTTTGTCCACCACCTCATGCTTAGCGCTTCCCTTCGTAGAGAAAGACAGCATCGCCACACGCGGGTCATCAAAACCAGCCACGCTCTTAGCCGTCTGCGCTGTACAAACCGCAATCTGCGCCAGCTGATTCGCGTCAGGCATTGGAGTCACAGCCACATCACCAATCACCAGCACACCCTCCTCGCCATACTGCTGAGCCTTCGTGATGAGCAGCATCGCTCCGCTCACGCAAGAAATGCCAGGAGCGCACTTGATAATCTGCAAGGCAGGACGCAGCGTGTCACCCGTCGTTGACAGCGCACCCGAAATCTGTCCGTCCGCATCACCATTCTTGATGATGAGACAGCCAAAATACAGCGGGTCGAGCACCTGCTGGCGCGCCTTCTCAATCGTCATGCCCTTCTTCTGGCGGAGCTGGAACAGCAGCTGCGCATACTCCTCCGTTTTCTCCGAAGTGGCAGGGTCAATAATCGTAGCCTTGCCAATGTTCTTCAGTCCCAGCTTGTCAGCCAAAGCATAAATCTCATCAGGATTGCCAATAAGAATAATATCAGCTATGTCGTCAGCAAGTGACTTGTCGGCGGCAGTAAGTGTACGCTCCTCCAGCGATTCAGGGAGCACGATGCGCTGCTTGTTCGATTTTGCACGCGCAATAATACTTTCAATTAAAGCCATTGAATTATATGTTTTTTGATAGTTAAAATCTCTGCATTTGCAAGCTCAGCCCTGCTTTATGGTGCCACAGCCAAGTGTCCAGCCGTATAACCGTACAAAGATACGATTTTTCCGCCATCCCCCCAAGCGACAAAATGAAAAAACCACCATTTCCCCGCCACAAACAGCAAAAACACAGCAATTGCAACGAAGGCAAAGGCAAATGCCAGCGCCACAGCCACCTCGACCACCCTAAGCGACAAATACAAAAATGAGAAAATTAAAAAATGAAAAAATGACATTTGGCAATAATGGGCGGGGCAATTTTGCCATCATCCCATCAAAAAACTTGCAGAATTGGAAATCAGCGAAGCTAAATCATCTGCCATACAGAATAATTCCGTAACTTTGTTTGCGGTGAGCATAGGATTATTGTTTGTGACACTTGTAAATCAGTGCTACAAGGTTATAATCATTTCGCTAACCACCAAAATCACAACACCTATATTTTGTCGAACTCACATTAAAATAGAATCATCATGAAAATATACCAAGAAAGAGACTTGGTTATCTCACACCAAACGAGAAATTTAATTTATTATTAACTAATCAGAATTCAATTGCATTTGCAAGTTGAATTCACCTAATCAAATATGAAGACAAGAACAATTATCAACTTACTTTTGATAGTTGCATGCACAAATGCAGCATATGCTAAAGATTTTGTAACCTTTAAGCGGCACTCACTATCCGATATTGAACTGACAAGAACATCGGACACCATTACATACGACCCTCTCGACTGGAAGGGGGTAAAAATGGCTGTAGAGAATCTGCGTCACGACCTCAAAGCTGTCACCGGCAGCGCAAATGCACCTATTGTGGTGGGCACCATAGGGAAAAGCAAGTTTGCCAAGAAATATAAGTTGCAATCAAAAGAACTGCTAGGTAAATGGGAGCAGTATTTGATTTTTACGGACAAAGGCAAACTCGTCATACTGGGTTCAGACAAGCGTGGCACCATCTTTGGCATCTATGAACTGTCAAAACAAATAGGAGTCTCGCCCTGGTACTGGATGGCTGATGCCCCCATACAGAAACATGAACAGATTTTTGCCAAGAGCGGCGTCTACACAGATGGTGAACCCAAAGTAAAATATCGTGGCATATTCATCAACGATGAGTGGCCTTCGTTCGGCACGTGGT
The DNA here is from genome assembly GCA_904501945.1 of uncultured Bacteroidaceae bacterium. GTDB lineage: Bacteria > Bacteroidota > Bacteroidia > Bacteroidales > Bacteroidaceae > Minthosoma. Next base: position 3,137 of record CAJGCU010000096.1, on the reverse strand, counting down.
GTAACAACCAGTTTGGAGGCATCAATTCCAAGGCATACGCCCGCATCTTTGAACTCATGCTCCGTCTGAAAGCCAACTACTTCTGGCCCGCCATGTGGGACAGCCGTTTCAACGAAGATGACCCTCTCTCGCCTCAGCTGGCCGACGACATGGGCATCGTCATGGGTACCAGCCATCATGAGCCGATGATGCGTGCCCACAAGGAGTATGTATATCGTAAAGACAGTATAGGTGCGTGGGATTATGCGACAAACAAGGCCAATCTTGACAGATTCTTTGAAGAAGGGCTGGAGCGCAACAAGGCATACGAAAATCTGATCACCATCGGTATGCGTGGTGACGGTGATGTGGCAATGGGAAATGGCAATGATGAGGACAATATGAAGACGCTGAAAGATGTGGTGGATGGTCAGCGCGAGATTATTGAACGTGTGTATAAGAAACCTGCCAGTGAGGTTCCGCAATTGTGGGCCATCTTCACCGAGGTGCAACGCTATTACGATGCTGGTTTCACAGTTCCTGATGATGTCACCCTGCTCTTCTGCGACAACAACTGGGGATACATCCGTCGCACAGGACCAGAGAAGGAACAGGCACGCAAAGGAGGCATGGGCATGTACTACCACATTGACATGAACGGTGGACCCTGGAATGACCGGTGGATAAATACTACGACTGCCGCAAAGATTCGCGAGCAACTGAATCTGGCATACCAGACGGGCATTGACCGTATCTGGATTATCAATGTAGGCGACCTCAAACCAAAGGAAATGCCTATAGACTTCATTATGCATTATGCCTGGAATCCTGACGATTATCCTGCCGACAAGATAGACCAGTACATGGTAGATTGGGCACGAAGCATCTTTGGCGGCGAATATGCAAGAGAAATTGCAGACATCGTTACGGAATATTCAAAGATGAATCTGGAGCGCAAGCCAGAGGTGCAGCGAGTGGGTATCTACAGCGTTGAGACTGGTGAGGCACAGCGTATGTTCAACCGTTGGGATGAGTTGGAGAAACGCACCCTTTCACTCAGCAAGAAGATGCCTGCGGAAATGCAGGATGCCTTCTATCAATTGGTAGAATACCCGGCTGTGGCAAGTGCTGGAGTGGCGAAGATATATCTAGCGGCAACCTTGGGTGATTCGATTACAATGCAGACGCTTTTTGAGCGTGACAAGCAGATGACCGACAAATATAACAAGGTCATTGCTGGAGGCAAGTGGGATGGCATGATGCTTGACAAGCACATCGGCTACCGCATGTGGTCAATGCCAAACGAGAATACCCTACCTCAGGTGGCCAAACCATCGGACAAAACTGGCATAACCGTCAGCGAGACAGCCATCATGGCTCATGACTACACACGCCGAACAGCCACAGATGATGCCCGTTGGGTGTTTCTGCCAGGACTGGGACGTGGCAAGGGCAATATGGGCATTGAACCCGTTACGGCAAAGAGCCGTCCTTTGGGTGATGGTGCCACATTGGAATATGACATCAACTTCTCACAATCAGGCAAGCAGAAACTGGCACTGGGAATCTTGCCCACCAACGATGTAAACCCTGCACGCGGACTCCGTATCGGTGTTCGTATCGATGATGGCGAGATGCAGACCATTGATGCGCGACAAGGTTATGTGGACACTTTCAATGAATATACAAAAGAGAATCTTGCACGTTCGAAGGTGCTGAAACCACTACCTCAACCTGCAAGCGACATCTATCTGTCTGGCTCACGCCAACGGATGCGTAGCGAGATTTTCGACAACCTCCGATGGCTCAGCATCGATTTCGACATACCTACAGCAGGCAATCATACCGTTAAAGTTGTTATGATAGACCCGGAAATCGTAGTTGAAAAATTAGTCATTAATCCTGATAATGAACATCCATCCTATCACGGCAAAGAATAAACAATTATGAAGAAACTATTTATCACATTACAATTCGCGCTTGCACTAACTTGCGCTCATGCACAAAAAGTATATACCCTCCAAGATTGGAACATAAAGGATTATGTACCAGGCAAGGAGTTACGTCTGAATGTCAGCGAATACAAGATTGACGATAAGAATCCCCTCTTCTATCAAGATATGCAGAAAGAGTGGCGATTGAAGGCGGAGGTGAAATGCGGAACTCTGGGCACGGAACAGGTCTTTGTCTGCAAAGAGGGGAAAGGCAGTTTTCTGATAGGCAAGAATTCGCTAACGGGCGACATCTCCCTCGGTTTTGACAATACGGCTCAACGTTTCTTCGTGGAAGTGATTGACAAAAATGAGCAAGGCCACCGCCTCTGGGCTGGTAGCAATGTGGTCAAAGACCGCTGGTACACGCTGGAAGCTAAGGCTGCATACGATGTGAAGAAGAAGCAATCAGTACTTTCGCTGAGCGTTGACGGACAAACAGAGACGCTCACTTATCCAGGGAAGGCATTGCGCCACAATGCTTCAAATTGGGTTGTGGGCCACGGATTCCCCGGTGGGTTTCCCAATGCGCTGCAGGTACGCGAAGGCGCTATCCGCAACCTTGAAATCTCGGGTTCTCCACTTGAACGTGTAGAGGGGCAGAATCCTCTGTTCACAGACAGATTTACCGCTGACCCTGCTTTTACCGTAATAGGCAATACAGTCTATGCCTACGTGGGCGAAGATGCCACAGGCGTTGGAGGATGGTTCTATATGCCTCGTTGGTTCTGCTATTCAAGCACAGACATGATTCACTGGCAGTCACATGGTCCCGTTCTCTCTGCTGCTGACTTTCCTTATGCCCAGCCTGGTGGCTCGTGGGCTGGTCAGGTGGTAGAGGCAAATGGCAAGTTCTATTATTACGTGACACTTGACCGCAAGGATAATCGTCAGCACACAATTGACGTAGCAGTCAGCGATTCGCCAACAGGTCCCTTCAAACCGGCACGTGTGGACGGCACTCCTCTTATCACCGATGATATGACACCTGACTCACATCGTGGCAATGCGGATATTGACCCAACCGTTCTTATTGATGATGACGGAACTCCTTGGATGGCCTGGGGCAATGGTGACTGCTACATGGTTCGCCTGAAAAAGAACATGATTGAACTGGATGGAGAAATCAAGAAGGTTCCATTGCGCAACTATTCCGAAGGACCTTGG
>CAJGCU010000095.1 GCA_904501945.1 uncultured Bacteroidaceae bacterium | reverse complement strand
GGGTGGATATGGAACATCCTTACATCACTTACGATAACAAATACATCGAATCTTTATGGTATCTTTTGAAGCAGCTCTACAACAAGGAACTGCTCTATAAAGGATATACAATTCAGCCTTATTCTCCAGCAGCCGGAACAGGACTTTCGTCACACGAGCTGAATCAGCCAGGATGTTATCGTGACGTTAAAGACACAACTGTGACTGCACAATTCAAGGTAAAAGACGCTGTAGCTTTTGACACAACAGGACTTCCTGTTTACATTCTCGCATGGACGACAACTCCATGGACTTTACCATCAAACACAGCACTTTGTGTCGGTCCAAAAATCGACTACATTGCCATCAAAGGCAAAAACCCATACACAGAAAAGGCAGCAATCTACATCATGGCAGAAGCACGCCTGTCTGCTTATTTCCAGTTTAGCGAAGAAGAGAAACCCGAAATTCTTTGGAAAGGCAAAGGCACAGACCTTGTAGGCTTGCACTATGAACAGCTGATGCCTTGGGTTAAACCTTGCGCTTTAGAAGACAACAAAGTGGTTGCAAAGGAAGACGAAGCTTTCCGTGTGATTCCTGGTGACTATGTGACAACAGAAGATGGTACCGGTATTGTACACATCGCCCCAACCTTCGGTGCCGACGACGCAAAGGTTGCAAAGGATGCAGGCATCCCCTCACTTTTCATCATCGACAAGGCTGGCGACACACGTCCAATGGTAGATTTCACAGGCAAGTATTTCATAAAGGAAGACATGAACGAAGAGTTCGCAAGTCTTTGTGTGAATGAAAGTTACTGGAAGCATAGTGGAGATTTCGTCAAGAACGCTTACGACCCCAAGTACAACCTAGGCGGCAAATATGACGAAAAGGCAGCCAGCAAAGATATGGACTTGAACGTAATACTTTGCTTAGAGATGAAAGAGGAAGGAAGTGCCTTCAAGATTGAGAAGCATGTCCACAACTATCCTCACTGCTGGCGTACCGACAAGCCTGTACTTTACTACCCTCTCGATTCTTGGTTTATCAAGTCAACAGCGAAGAAAAACCGCATGTTCGAGTTGAACCAAACCATTCAATGGAAGCCAGAGTCAACAGGTACTGGACGTTTCGGCAAATGGCTTGAGAACCTCAACGACTGGAATCTCTCACGCTCTCGCTACTGGGGAACACCTTTACCTATCTGGCGCAACCGCGACACACACGAAGAAATCTGTATCGGCAGCGTAGAAGAACTCTACAACGAGATAGAAAAAGCAGTGGAAGCAGGTGTAATGGTATCAAACCCATTAAAGGAGAAAGGATTTGTGCCAGGAGACATGAGTCAAGAGAACTATGACAAGATTGACCTCCACCGTCCTTACGTGGATGATATCAAATTGGTATCCGACCAAGGCAATATACTGACCCGTGAACTCGACCTCATCGATGTCTGGTTCGACTCTGGCGCTATGCCATACGCACAAGTACACTACCCATTTGAGAACAAGGAAATCATTGATAAAGGAATTGCCTATCCAGCAGATTTCATAGCCGAAGGTGTTGACCAGACACGCGGTTGGTTCTTCACGCTTCATGCCATTGCAACAATGGTATTTGACTCTGTAGCTTACAAGGCAGTCATTTCAAATGGTCTTGTGCTTGACAAGAACGGAGTCAAAATGTCTAAGCGTTTAGGCAATGTTATCAATCCGTTTGAATGTATCGGCACTTATGGCGCTGATGCTGTGCGTTGGTACATGATTACCAATTCATCACCATGGGACAACCTTTCATTCGACCCTGAAGGTGTGAAAGAAGTAACAAGCCAATTCTTCATCAAACTGCAGCAGGCTTACTCATTCTTCACGATGTATGCTAATGTGGACGGTTTCGAATACAAGGAAGCTGACATCGCCTATGCTGACCGCCCCGACTTCGACCGCTGGCTGCTTTCCGAACTGAACACACTGGTGAAAAATGTACAGACATATCTGGACGATTACGACCCAACTCCAGCTGGCCGTTTGATTCAGTCATTCGTCATCGACAACCTTTCTAACTGGTACATTCGTCTGAACAAGCCACGTTTCTGGGGTGGCGAGATGACAACCGACAAACTTTCAGCTTATCAGACCCTCTTCATCTGTCTTGACACACTTAGCCGCCTTATCGCACCATACGCACCATTCTATGCAGACCAACTCTTCCGTGACCTCAACCATGCAACAGGAAAGGACACTGCAAAGAGTGTACATCTGGCAAAGTTCCCAACTTTCAATGAAACTTACATTGACAGTGAACTAGAAGCCGCTATGGAAGCAGCCATGAAGGTAACCTCTATGGGCCTTTCTATCCGCAAAAAAGTAAAGATTCCTGTGATTCAAGCATTGCAGTCAATTGCTATTCCTGACACAGATGCCTTATTCAGCGGTCGCATTGAACGCATGAAGGAAATCATCATGAAAGAAATAAACGTAAAGGAATTGCAACTGATGGACGGCAAGGTGCTCGTGAAGAACGTAAAGTGCAACTTCCGCGTGATGGGCAAGAAATTCGGCAAGATGATGAAGGCTGTAAGCAATGCAGTGGCAGAAATGTCTCAGGCACAAATCACAGAACTTGAAACCAACGGACAGATAACATTACAGGCCGATGGACAAGACGCTATGATAGAATTGTCAGATGTTGACATCATGTCACAAGACATTCCTGGATGGAGCGTTGCTAACGAAGGTACGACAACGGTTGCTCTCGACATCACCATCACGCCTGCATTGAAGAACGAAGGTAATGCCCGCAAAATTATCAAGCAAATTCAGGGTCTTCGCAAATCACAAGGATTTGATATTACCGACCGCATCCGTGTTGTCATCACAGAAACACCTGAGACAAAAGCTGTATTTGACATATTTAAAGAAAACATTGCCTCTCAAGTACTTGCCAATTCTATTGAACTCGGCAATCCTAATGGAGAACAAGTAGATTTCGACGATTTCAAAGCCGTAATCAATGTCACAAAAGACTAAATACACACTTTCCATCATCCTATTCATGACCGTTCTTGTCATTGACCAAATCATCAAGGTCAATGTCAAGACGGGCATGTATTTGGGTGAACGCATAGAGATTACCAGTTGGTTCAGCTTATTGTTTGTTGAAAACAACGGAATGGCATTCGGCTGGGAACTTTGGGGCGGCAAACTATTCCTGACCCTATTCCGCATCGTTGCCATCATTGCTATCGGATGGTTTATTATCAAAGAAATAAAAAACCATCAACCAATAGGATACATCATCTGCCTCACTTTAATTGCCGCAGGTGCAGCAGGTAATATTATCGACTGCCTTTTCTATGGAGTCATCTTCAACAATCCTCCATACCCACAAGTTGCAGAGTTTCAACCTTGGGGTTACGGATATGGTGAACTCTTTTATGGAAAAGTTGTTGACATGTTTTATTTCCCATTAATAGAATGGGATATGCCACAATGGATACCTTTCTACTCTGGGCAGCACTGCGTATTTTTCTCTCCCGTCTTTAATTTTGCTGATGCAGCCATATCATGTGGCATCATTGCATTGATACTTTTCTACAATAAAAAAATATCTCAGCTTCAGTTCAAGAAACAATCCTCATGAAAAAACTGTTGCTCCTCATCATATTAATTGCCAGTTTTGTTGCAGGATGTACCAATCGTCCGCATGGTACATTGTCGCGTTCCAAGATGGAAAGCGTACTATATGATTTTCACCTGATGCAAGGCATTATCGACCAGATTCCATCTAGCGAACGAGTTGACAAAGCGCAAGACTACATAAATGCAGTCTATCAAAAACACGGCATCACGGAAGCACAGTTCGACCAATCCATCGCTTACTACAATCGGAATCCTAAAGATTTACATCAGATTTACAGAAATTTGAAAAAGCGATATACAGCACAAAACGAAGAGATAAAACTCATCAACGGCAACAACGACATGATGGCTGTATTCGCAACAGGTGGAGATACCACCAACTTATGGAGCTCCACACGTCTTATTATGCTACGCAACAAAGAGCTGCAGAACAGAGAAAGTTTTACAATCCACGCTGATACCACATTTTATCAGCACGACCAATTCATCTTCACCATCACTCCCGTCTTTTTCAGCGAGACGCAGAGCAGTCACGAGAACAGCCTCAGCATAGGCTTGGGGTTACAGTATAAAAATGGAAAGACCATTGGAACCACCCGTACTATCAGAGACAACAGGACACATCAGCTCACACTGCAAGCTATTGATGATGAAGATATTGAAAAAATTACTGGATTCATTTATTATACAGGAAAAAAAGAGACACGCAATATGTGTCTTGTCAACAATATCTCACTGGTTCGTATGCACGAACTAAATCCCGAGCCTAAAGAGATTCCTGACACACTGCAAGTTGATACGCTACAAATTGATTCACTCTATATAGACACTGTTCCACAAGCTATCGAACGGCGTCTGACACCAGAAGAACTGCGCCAGCAAAATAGAACAGGAAAACGAATCGAAATTAAAAAAGCACCTTCTGTTCGTACTCCTAACACGATTGGCCCAAGACGCAGAATCTCACAACCCGCCAACCGATAAGTTATGAGAAAAGTCGCTGCATCTAGAGTTTATATCAACGAAAAAGAGTTCTACACCAATCACGTTGTAGAGCTCTTTAATCATATTGTCATCAACCATTACCCGCTCCAAGACGAGCAACCTATGACAGAATGGCTAGGTGGTACAATTATCATCCGAGACCAAGAGGCTTACCACATTCCAATAGTTTTATCTCCTGCGGAACTCAGCACACACAATAGCCGTAGCAATTGCCACATTCAACGACTCTGATGTTTCACGTCCGGCTGGATAATTAGGAATATAAAGGCGTTCTGAAACAAAAGCTTCAACTTCCTTTGAGACTCCCTTTCCTTCATTTCCCATCACAATCATTCCCCTATTCTCCATTGTTTTCTGGTACATATTCTCTCCATCCAAAAAAGTGCCATACACAGGGATTCCGACCTCTAGACCCTTTAACATCTCAGGCAAATCAACGTAATGTACCTGTACTCTTGCAATTCCACCCATTGTTGCTTGTACGGTCTTCGGATTATAAATATCTGCACATCCCTTTGAACAGAAAATATGCTCAATGCCAAACCAATCTGCCAGACGTACAATTGTACCTAAATTACCAGGATTTTGGACATCGTCCAAAACCAGGCAAAGATTTTTCTTTGCAACAACATTCACATCAACCTCATATACAGGCTGCTTAAACACCGCCAATACCTGTTGGGGCGTTTCCTGAAAGCTCACTCTTTTCAATTCCTCTTCCGTCACCTCATCCACTTCAACGCCCCTATTGTTCAGTTTATGCACCCATACATCGTGAGCTAAAAGCCATTCAGCAGTAGCAACGAGATAAGTGCATTCAAACACATCCAGCAAATCACCTACAAGTTTATAACCTTCCGCCACAAACACAGCATCCGCTTTCCGGAACTTCTTCATTTCCAGCGAACGCACATATTTCACCTTGTTCTTGCTAATCATATCATTAAATGAAAATAAGTACTACAAAACAGGAAATCATATTAATTACAGATCTTTCGGCTTATAGATTTCGTTCCACCAAGAAGCATCATCCTTTAACCATTTAGCAAACCAGGCATAAATGGTATTTTGCCAGCGCAAACGCTTTGTATAGTCCGTAATGTGATGATCCTGATCTGCAACAAGCACCATGGCAGTTTCTCGTCCAAGAAGTTTAAGAGCGGTGTACATCTGAATACTTTCACCTACTGGAACATTGTTGTCAGCGGCTCCATGCAGGAACAAAAGCGGTGTATGCACCTTATCTGCATTGAAAAGCGGACTTTGGTCAACAAAAAGCTTCTTGTCTGTCCAAGGATAACTATTTGCCATCGACACTTCACTATAACTGTAACCCCAATATCCTTCACCCCAATAACTGGTGTGATCGCTAATGCCTGCATGGGAAATTGCTGCAGCAAAGAGATCTGTAACAGTTTGGAGATACATAGTCATAAATCCGCCATAACTTGCTCCTATACATCCAATCTTCTTTTCGTTAATATAAGTGTGCTCCTTACAAAATTGACGTGTGGCACCAATAATATCCTCAGCCACTCCCTCACCAGCAGTATTGACGTGGCGCGCTGAAAATTCTTGTCCAAAACCAGTAGCTCCACTCGGATTGACAACAAGCACGGCATATCCCAAGGCTGCATAAGCATGATGAGGATAACGACTCTCAAAGTTACGACTTGTAGGACTGCATCCACCATAGTAATTGACAATCATCGGAAGCTTGCTCTGCCCATCGAAATGAGGAGGTAAATAATAACGGCAACAGATAGTATCCCCTTTAGGATTGATATAGTTCCAGGCACGACATTCCCCCAGCGTGACATCACGCAAAGTTTCCTCGCTAAGGTCTTCTATAAGAGTCGTCTTCAGGTTCTTTGTATCAAGCGTATAGAGACGGTCTGAATTGGAAGCTCCTTGTCCATAGAATGCCAAACGGCGAGCACAATCAGCCACCGAAAACGAAGAAACCATCTCTTCTGGAAGATAGATGCGAGCAATATGACCATCCTTGGGATTCAGACGGAAAAGGTTGACACAGTCCTTGTCTTCAGCATTAAAATAAATTTGGCCATCCGCCCTGCTCCATATGAAATCCTGTACACACGGATTAAAGTATTTAGTAACGGGACGTACAGTTCTCGTTGCAAGATCCATGATGTAAAGCTGCTTGTCTATCATGCTTGGAGTCAGTCCAGCTCTAACATTCATTCCAATACCATCAAGACATTCTGGCGAACCACTGATAAGGACTTCTGCTGCATCAGGTGAAAAACGTGCTGAAGAAATAAATCCATCACGAGCCACCAGCGTATCAACAGCCATCGTTTCAACATCAAGCAGCAAGAGCGTGCTCACCGTTGTTGGCCGTGCTGTCAACCTGCTTTCACTTGTCATCAGGAGCATCTTTTTACCATCAGCAGAAAGGTCAGACGCCCAAACACTACGATGACCAAACGTAAGCGGGGTCTGAAGTCCCGTCTTCATGTCAAAAATGGCAAGATTCTGACGTGTACGAAATCCCGGCTGACGGTCTTCCGGCTCAATAACCTCATACACACCCTTATCCTCTGCAGGACCACTCTGCGATGTGTAAACAAGCAAATAATCTTCAGATGGAGCCATCACAAACCGTCCCTCAGGAACATTTTCGGCAATGACAGACGTCTGTCGAGTTACAGGGTCAATAGCCACAATTTCTCGACTTCGGTTAGAGAGAGTACGCACATAATAATATTTATTCGTACGAGGCATCCATGTCAGCCCCCCACTTCTCTCATCCACAATACGACCCGTTGAGAGTTCACGCACGTATGTTGTTGACGAAGTTGCCCCCCCCTGACGAGTAAAACGCTTTCCATAAATCATGTATTTACCATCAGGCGAAAGTGACACCCCGCTGAATCTTGTGGCATGAAGCACATCGTAAATAGTATAGGAACGACCTTGTCCTTCAGATATATCTCCCACCTTAATTAACTGTCCATCAGTACACTCAAGTTTAACACATAAAGTATCAGTTTCATCAGGCATAGTCAAACATTTCACCACCACTTTATGAGTAGATGGCTCAAGAGTTATGTTTCCATCGTGAGCCTGCAACAGAGTTCCATCGACAAAAATACGCTTGTCCTTAAGTCCCTCAACTGTCAACTTCACCTTAGTCCTTTCCTTGTTTGTCACAGAAAAACCTAATAGATGAAGCGCACATTCGCCATTTTCTGACGATATCACCCCACCGTTCAGCACACCCTCCTCCTCAACAAGCGCAAGACGAAGAGGAGAATCGAGCAGTTTCTTTGAATCAAACGACTTTGAGTTTACATCTATACTGTCAATCATTAGAGGGTTACGCACAGTATATGGCCCAGCATACCGCAGCGAATCAAGCACCTTAACATCTTCAGCTTGTGCCACAGCAGCCAGACCTATAACTGAAGCCAACATAATAACGTTTCGAAGTTTCATATCAATAATTGTTTTTTTAAAGTTCGTAAGTTCTTCAGGCTACAGGACCAAACACCATAGAAATTCGAAAGATGAAATCGAAAAACACAGAACCATATCCTGCCCCGATGGCAAAGTTACTAAAATTTTCTATTGGGCAGATGATTGCAGAAAGTTTTTTGATAAAATGACAGCAAAAAATACACACTGAAAAAATTAAATTCTCCCGTTCATGCAGAGAATCCACCTTCATCACACCCGCCGTCAGCAGCACCCTCATCTTGTTCACAGTCACTCCCACACCCGGCAGCGCTGCGGAAAATGCCTCAGGATTGTCCGCTCTGGCAAT
>CAJGCU010000094.1 GCA_904501945.1 uncultured Bacteroidaceae bacterium | reverse complement strand
TACAGGCAAGCGTATCTCTATTCCAGATACTCGCGGTATCATCGACGCTATCCTCGACGGTTCAATCCTCAAGGCTGAAACTAAGAAGATCCCAATGTTCGACTTCGAAGTTCCAACAGCTCTTCCAAACGTGAACCCTGCTATCCTCGACCCACGCGACACTTACGCTACAGCTGCTGAGTGGGAAGAGAAGGCTAAGGACCTTGCTGCTCGTTTCATCAAGAACTTCAGCAAGTACACAACTAACGAAGCTGGTAAGGCTCTCGTTGCTGCAGGTCCACAGCTCTAATCTGACAAGCAAATATCACAATACGAAGGTGCGCCTCCTTTTCGAGGCGCACCTTTTTGTTCAATTCGATGGAAAGTCGTATCTTTGCGACAAACAACAAAACATGGCAAAACAAAAGTTCTATGTAGTGTGGGACGGCGCCGAAGATGGAGTATACACCTCGTGGGATGCCTGCCAGCAAGCTGTAAGCGGCTACTCTGGAGCCAAATACAAGTCGTTCAAGACGGAGGCTGAAGCAGAAGAAGCCTTCGAAATGGGCTATGAGGCATACAGGCAGAAAGAAGCCGAAAGAGAAGAGAGAAAAGAGGCAGAAAAAGAAAGGGCTGCAACGCCTAATGCCACAGCAGAAAAAGCCACAAGACCTCTCCCTGCAGCCGCCATCAACGAAGCCATCGCCGTTGATGCTGCTTGCAGCGGCAATCCTGGCAAGATGGAATACCGGGGCGTGTATCTGCGCACTGGCAAAGAAATCTTCCACTACGGTCCCGTCTATGGCACGAACAATATCGGTGAGTTTCTCGCCATCGTGCATGGGCTGGCTCTGCTGAAACAAAAAGGACTTGGAACAATGCCTGTCTACAGCGACAGCGTGAATGCACAGCTATGGGTAAGAAAGAAGAAATGCAAGACAACGCTGGAGAGAAACGAGAAGACCGAAGAGCTGCACCAACTGATAGAACGTGCCGAGACTTGGCTCAAGAACAACGCTTTTGCCAACCCTATCATCAAGTGGCCCACCGAGGAATGGGGAGAGATACCAGCGGATTTCGGAAGAAAATAACATGAAAGGCAGAAGTGGAAGATAGGCTATCCATCATGCGCACTACTTCTTTCCACTTTGAATGTAATTTTCAGTCCTCCTAAAATAAATTCAGCATTCAGCATTCTACATTCAGCATTTTATATTATCTTTGTAACCAAATCAAAACACACATTATTAATTATATAAATGGGAAAAGTACTTATCATCGGTGCAGGAGGTGTTGCCTCTGTAGCTGCACACAAGGTCGCTCAGAACAGCGACGTATTTACTGACATCATGATAGCCAGCCGCACAGAGTCTAAATGCAAGGCTTTAGCCAAGGCTATAGAAGACAAAGGACTGGTTCCTGCCGGCAGCATCAAGACCGCACAGGTAGATGCAGACAATGTGCCTGAACTGGTAGCGCTCTTTAACGAATACAAGCCAGACCTCGTGATGAACCTCGCCTTGCCATATCAAGACCTGACCATCATGGAGGCTTGTCTGCAAAGCGGGGTAAGCTACCTTGACACTGCCAACTACGAACCGAAGGACGAAGCGCATTTTGAGTACTCATGGCAATGGGCTTTCAAAGAGCGCTTTGAGCAGGCTGGTCTGACAGCTATCCTCGGCTGCGGTTTCGACCCAGGCGTAACCTCTATCTACACGGCTTACGCTGCTAAGCACCACTTTGACGAGATTCAGTATCTCGACATCGTTGACTGCAACGCGGGTGACCACCACAAGGCTTTCGCAACGAACTTCAACCCAGAAATCAACATACGCGAGATTACCCAAAAGGGACTCTATTGGGAAAACGGTCAATGGGTAGAAACCGAACCGCTGGAAATTCACCAGCCGCTCACCTACCCCGAAATCGGTCCAAAAGAGTCATACCTGCTGCATCACGAAGAGATTGAGTCGCTGGTTAAGAACTACCCGACTATCAAGCGCGCTCGCTTCTGGATGACTTTCGGCGAACAATATCTCAAGCATCTTGATGTTATACAGAACATCGGCATGTCTCGCATTGATGAAATCGAATATACGGCTGAAGCAGCAGACGGCAGCGGCCCTGTAAAAGTCAAGATTGTTCCGCTCCAGTTCCTCAAAGCTGTCCTGCCTAATCCGCAAGACCTCGGAGAGAACTACGAAGGACAGACTTCTATCGGCTGTCGCATCCGCGGTATCAAAGACGGCAAAGAACGCACATATTACGTTTACAACAACTGCTCACATCAAGCTGCTTATGAAGAAACAGGCATGCAAGGAGTCAGCTACACGACAGGTGTTCCTGCAATGATTGGCGCCATGATGTACCTCAAGGGCATCTGGAAGCGCCCAGGCGTATGGAATGTGGAAGAATTCGACCCAGACCCATTCATGGAACAGCTTAACAAGCAGGGACTGCCTTGGCATGAGATTCACGATGGCGACCTTGAACTATAAGAAAGTAGTTTAACATCATACATATATGGCAAAAGAAAAGAAAGAAGAAGCGAACCTATCGCCACAGCAGCAAAAGATGAAAGCGCTGCAAGCGGCGCTGGAAAAGATAGAGAAGAGTTTTGGCAAGGGAGCTATCATGAAGATGGGCGATGAAAACATCGAGCATATTGACGTGATACCTTCAGGTTCCATTGGACTCAATGCTGCTCTCGGTGTCGGCGGCTATCCAAAAGGACGCATCATCGAGATATTTGGTCCAGAATCATCTGGTAAGACTACATTGGCCATTCATGCAATAGCTGAATGTCAAAAAGCAGGAGGCGTAGCAGCTTTCATCGATGCAGAACACGCTTTCGACCGCTTCTATGCAGAAAAACTGGGCGTAGATATATCCAATCTCCTCATCAGTCAGCCCGACAACGGAGAGCAGGCATTAGAAATTGCAGACCTACTCATACGCTCTAGCGCAGTGGACATCATCGTCATAGACTCTGTGGCAGCGCTCACTCCTAAGGCTGAAATAGAAGGAGATATGGGTGAGAACAAAGTCGGACTCCATGCACGTTTGATGAGTCAGGCACTTCGCAAACTGACAGGAAACATCAACAAGACCAACACTACCTGTATTTTCATCAACCAATTGCGCGAGAAAATTGGTGTCATGTTCGGCAACCCAGAAACAACAACAGGAGGTAATGCGTTGAAATTCTACGCAAGTGTTCGTATTGATGTGCGTAAAGGCACATCTGTCAAGAATGGGGAAGAAATACTTGGAAATCTTACAAAAATCAAGATTGTCAAGAACAAAGTTGCTCCCCCATTCCGCCGTTGTGAATTCGACATCATGTATGGCGAAGGCATCAGCAGAAGCGGTGAGATTGTTGATTTAGGAGTAGATACAGGCATCATCAAGAAAAGCGGAAGCTGGTACAGCTACGAGGACACTCGCCTTGCACAAGGCCGCGATGCCACCAAGCAACTTATGCTCGACAATCCTGAACTGGCAGAAGAAATCGAAAAGAAAATTCTTACAGTCATTACAGGCAGCAGCTTCGTCCCCTCTTCATCTGACAGCGAAGAATAAAACGGGTCAAGCAATACAACAAAAGATTAACAACCCGTTAAATACATACGACAAGCTCCGGGCTGCCAATAGCATTCCGGAGCTTGTGCCTTATAAGAACACAGCTATATTAAAACTTGCAACAATGAAAACTATCAACTGGAAAAACGAGGTACAGGATTATCTCTTCATCACCCTCGGTTTAGGCATCTACTCCCTCGGATGGACAGCATTCCTTCTTCCTTATGAAATTTCTTCAGGAGGACTTACTGGCGTGTGCGCACTCATTTACTATGCTACAGGTCTTGAGATACAAGTAACTTATCTCATTTTCAACATATTTCTTCTCCTCCTCGCCATGAAAATCCTCGGAATTAAATTCTGTATCAAAACCATCTACGGTGTTTTCATGCTCACTTTCATGCTATGGGCAATGCAACGCATTTTCCTTGCAGGAGCAGGCGAAGGCGTCACTCATCTCCCTCGCTTCTTAGGAGAAGACCAAAGCTTCATGGCTGTTATCATTGGCGCTTCGCTGTGCGGAATGGGGCTGGCACAATGTTTCTTGCACCAAGGCAGCACAGGCGGAACTGACATTATTGCAGCTATTGTCAACAAGCATAAAAACATCAGCCTTGGCCGAATGCTGCTCTATCTTGACATTGTCATCATCAGTGCCTCTTACCTCATTTTCCACGACTGGCGACGCCTTGTGTTCGGCTTTGTCGAAATGTTTGTATGCTCATTGGTTCTTGACTACGTCATGAACTACGTGCAGCAATCTGTCCAGTTCTTCATCATTTCCAAGCATCCACAAGCCATCTACGAAGCCATCAGCAAGGATATGGACCGCTCCGCAACCTTATTGCCCGGAACAGGATGCTATAGCGGACAGCCTGTCAACGTCCTTATGGTTGTAGCTAAGAAGAGCCAGTCTGTAGCCTTATTCCGTCTAGTTAAGGCAATAGACCCAACAGCCTTCATCTCTCAGACAAAGGCAGAAAGTGTATATGGCGAAGGGTTTGCACCGCTGCGTTAGGAGTTAACGCCCTTTCACAATCTTCTTGATTTCGTTCAGCTTGTTCAATGCTTCAAGCGGAGTTAAGGCATTGATATCGAGATTAACTATTTCATCACGAATCTGGCAAAGCACAGGGTCATCCAACTGGAAGAAACTCAATTGAGCACTACCGCCTCCAGGTGTCAGAATGGCTTCTGTCTTTGGCCGGCTAATGCCATCACCAGAGTTATTAGCCTCCAGTTCTTGCAGCACCTGCTCTGCCCTTTTTACAACCGCAGGTGCCATACCTGCTATCTTTGCCACATGAATACCAAACGAATGCTCACTACCACCAGGCACCAGCTTACGCATGAAAATGACACGACCATTCACTTCTTTCACGCTTACGTTAAAGTTCTTCACTCGCTGCAACTGCTTCTCCATCTCGTTCAACTCATGATAGTGAGTGGCAAAAAGTGTTCTTGCCCGTGCTTTAGGATTCTCGTGTATATGCTCCACAATTGACCACGCAATAGAAATGCCGTCATAGGTAGAGGTTCCTCGTCCTAACTCGTCAAACAGCACCAACGACCTCGCGCTCAAGTTGTTTAAGATACTTGCAGCCTCGTTCATTTCTACCATAAATGTAGATTCGCCCATAGAAATATTGTCAGACGCTCCTACACGCGTGAAAATCTTATCTGTCAATCCGATATGTGCACTTTCAGCAGGCACAAAACTACCCATCTGAGCCATCAGCGTAATCAGCGCAGTCTGCCTGAGCAAAGCAGACTTACCTGCCATATTAGGACCAGTCAAGATAATAATCTGCTGACGTTCAGAATCCAGATACAAATCATTTGCCACATATTCCTCTCCCACAGGCATCTGTCGTTCGATCACAGGATGTCGGCCTTGCTTGATGTCAATCACCAAACTCTCGTCTATCACAGGACGGTTATATCGATATTCTTTAGCCGCAATGGCAAAAGACAGCAGGCAGTCAATCTTTCCTATCAGTGTTGCATTCTGCTGAATCTGAGGAATGTAATCAGCTGCAGCCATCACCAGCTGATTAAACAGATTCATCTCTAATGCTAAAATCTTTTCTTCCGCACCCAAAATCTTCTCCTCATATTCTTTCAGCTCTTGCGTAATGTAGCGTTCAGCCTGAGTCAGCGTCTGCTTGCGAATCCATTCCTGCGGCACAAGATCCTTATAAGTGTTTCGCACTTCCATATAGTAGCCAAACACATTATTGAAACCGATTTTCAAACTCTGTATGCCTGTCGCCTCTGCCTCTCGCTGCTGAATCTTCAGCAGATAATCCTTACCAGAATAAGCAATCTGACGCAACTCATCCAACTCGGCATTCACGCCATCGGCAATCACATTCCCCTTGTTCACCAATATCGGCGGCGAAGGATTCATCTCTTTCTCAATCCGCTCACGCAATGTCACACAAGCATCCAATTGCTCGCCAATACTACGAAGACTCTCGCTCTCCGTCTGCATACACATATTCTTGATAGGCTCTATCGCCTTCAGCGACAGCATCAGCTGCACCATCTCGCGAGGGTTCACACGCCCCACGGCCACCTTACTCGCAATGCGCTCAAGGTCGCCTATTTGCAGCAGACATTCCTCTATCGCATCCCGCAATTCAGGCTCACGGAAGAAATGCTCCACCACATCCTGACGCTCCACAATGGGCTTCACGCTCTTCAAAGGAAACACCACCCAACGACGCAGCATTCTCGCTCCCATCGGACTCACCGTCTTGTCTATTACCGAAAGCAGGCTATTTCCACCTTCATTCATCGAGCCAAGCAGCTCCAGACTTCTTACCGTAAACTTATCCATCCTCACATATCTGTTCTCCTCTATCTGGGAAATGTTACGGATATGCGATATATGCGTATGTTGCGTCTGTTCCAGATAATACAGTATTGCACCAGCTGCCACCACGCCATTCTTCAGATGCTCAACACCATAACCCTTCAGGTTCTTCGTGCCAAAATGCGTCAGCAGCTTCTTACGTGCCGAATCATCCGTATAAATCCAGTCATCCAGTTCAAAAGTAAAGAATCGGCCTCCAAAATTCCCCTCAAACATCAAACGTCTGCCACGTTCAAACAGCACCTCCTTTGGCGCAAAGTTTGTCAACAGCTTATCCACATAGTCAGTTGTTCCCTCCGCACACAAGAACTCACCCGTTGAAATGTCAAGCAATGCCACGCCGCAAGCCGACTTGCCGAAATGCACCGAAGCCAAAAAGTTATTTTCTTTCGTGCTCAGCACATTGTCCGACAAAGCAACACCCGGCGTCACCAGCTCCGTAATGCCACGCTTCACCAACTTCTTCGTCAGCTTCGGATCCTCCAGCTGGTCGCAAATCGCCACACGTTTTCCCGCTCTAACCAGTTTCGGAAGATACGTATCCAACGCATGATAAGGGAATCCTGCCATAGCTGTCCCGCTGGCCGAAGTACCTGCTACGCTGCTACGTTTCGTCAGCGTAATGCCCAATATCTCTGCTGCCACTGAAGCGTCCTCATTATATGTCTCATAGAAGTCACCACAACGAAACAGCAGCAAAGCATCAGGATGCTTTGCCTTCAAATCATAAAACTGCTTCATCATCGGAGTGAGTTCATCTTTCTTCGCCATAATTTCAAACTATTTGAATACAAAGATAGCGAAAATCATGTACAGAACACCAAGTTTACCTGAATATTATGCCAAGATGCCTCCTATCTGATTCAAAGATAACAAAAAAAAGAAAAAATATGGCCAGTAAAACATTACTACACAAAAGGGGAAGATACACAAAAAGGGGAAGCCGTGATGGCTTCCCCCTCATGATATGGATTGTTAGGACAATTACTTGTTGATGAACTTCACGCCGTTCTTGATAACGATGCCCTTGTAAGACTTGTCAACAATCTGACCAGCAACGTTGTAGATAGGAGCGTCTTCGTCAGCAGCTGGAGCGATGTCTTCGATAGCTACAACGTCATTCTTGTACTTTTCACCTGAGAGGTAGAAGAGTTCGAAGTCGTCCATGATTACCCAGTCACCGCCGATAGCCTTAGTCTTGCGGATACCTACTTCAATTGACTCGCCTCTGCTGATTTCAATCTGTACCTTGTTAGTAACAGCCTCTGGGTTGTTAACACACCATGAGTAGAAACCGTACATTGAAGATGGGAAGTAGAGGATTTCGCCGTCAACTTCACGTCTTTCGTCGAATGGATAAGAGCCTTCTGTCTTGTGCTCATAAGTTACATCTGGCATAGTTTCGCCTTCTCCTTCTGGAGCAAGAGTCTGAATCTTTGATGGGAACTTAGTAATAACAAGCTCGCCGTCGATTTCTTCCTCTTCTGTATTGTATGCAGTAACCACCTCAGTGAAAGAGTTCTCTGTGCCGCCAATAGACTGGATAGCCTTGATGTAAGTGAACTGGTCGTTCTCATCGCTGGCCTTCATGAACAGCTCTGCGTTGTGGTTTGCCCAGTTTTCTTCGCCTCCAGCTTCTCTGTAAGCCAAGATGCGGTCAACAGCAACATCGTAACCGTCACGGTATACAGCCTTCACGCGAAGCTCGTATGTACCTGCTGGGAGGTTAGAAAGCTTCTGAGAAAGTATGAATGCAGAAGCATTCCAGATTTCAGCATGTCCACGAGCATATTCGTTAGCTGATGGGCTGATAGAAGTACCCTCCTCTATTCTTACGCCCTTCCATCCTGAAGATGGGTCGTTCTCGCCATTAGGCTTTTCGAATGATGGGTTCTGGAGAAGGCTTGTGATGTTTACAGGATTTGCTTCAGAAGCGTCAGCAGCGCCGAGCTGACCGAAGATAGCCATGTTGTAAGGAACAGCAAGTGACTTCTTGAACTCTGTGAGCTTAGCAGCGTCTGCATAGTTAACAGTGAGGTAAGTGTTCTGTTCTGCAATAGCAGGAGCGATATTTGCATCGTTGATGAGTTCGCCCATGTTCTTACGGTAGTTGAGGTAGTCCTCGTATGCAGCATAGTCTTCAGCAGCAACAGCAGCGTC
>CAJGCU010000093.1 GCA_904501945.1 uncultured Bacteroidaceae bacterium | reverse complement strand
TATGCGGCTGTCACACCATTGGGAACAGTAATAAACTGCACAACCGCCCAAGTTGACAACTTGATGAACTTGTATATTATTAACCTATAGCAAAAAGATGAAGAAGCTTTATCTAACGACTATTTTAGCCATTGTAAGTTTGTGCGTGTCAGCACAAGGAGGAGGGCGAAGCGTAGAGTGCTTCGACTATGACTGGCAGTTTCACCTCACTATGGAAAAGGGCGCCGAGCAGCAGGCCGGTCCGAAGCTACAAGAAGCCGTCAGCGGTTGGGAGACTGTGCAGCTGCCTCACGACTGGAGCATACACATGATTCCTGACAGCCGTCTGACAGGATGCAATGGTCATCTGCGCGGCGGTGTTGGCGAGTACAAGAAGACTTTCTCTGTGCCAGCATCCGACAAGGGTAAAGCCGTGTCAGTCATCTTCGACGGCATCTACAACCGGTCGGACGTGTACATCAACGGGCATCATCTGGGCTTCAGGCCTTATGGTTTTGTGCAGATTGAGTATGACCTGACTCCTTATCTGAACTATGGGAAAAGCAACGAGATTTATGTTCGGGTGAACAACCCTTCTGCCAATGACTCCATTGCAAGATGGTACACGGGGTCAGGCATCTATCGCCATGCGTGGCTGGTGAAGAGGAGTCCCGTGCACATCAAGACGAACGGCACCTATCTTGTGACGAAGGACAATAGGAAAGTCATCATCAAGACTTATGTGGAAGGGGAGGCAAAGAAACCTTCGGTTACACATATTATATATAATGCAGAAGGGAAGGTTGTGGCAAAAGGAAAGGGTGAGGAAGAAATCGAGATACCCAACCCGCGCCTGTGGAACGGCATGAAAGATCCTTATATGTACAAGGCAGTGACAAAGCTGTATGACGGCAAGAAGCTGCTTGACGTTTGCGAGACTCCTTTCGGCATTCGTACCGTGGCGTTCACCTGCGACAGGGGCTTTCTGCTGAATGGCGAGCAGCTGAAACTCAAAGGCTTTTGCCTGCACCAGGACGATGCCTGTCTGGGCGCAGCCCTGCCGCTTCGTTCGATGGAGAGGCGTCTGGAGATGTTCAAGGAGTATGGCGTGAATGCCATCAGATGCTCGCACAACCAGCCTGCGCCTGAGTTTCTTGACTTGTGCGACAAGATGGGGTTCATTGTCATTGACGAGGCGTTTGACAAATGGAAGTCGGGCTATTACAAGGAGTACTTTGACGAGTGGTGGCAGCGCGACATTGCCAACATGATTGAACGTGACCGCAACCACCCCTGCATCGTGACTTGGAGCATAGGCAATGAGCTGCAGGAGGCTTGGCTGGAAAGCGATGAGGGTGTGGAGCGCGCGAAGATGCTGCAAGACTTTGTGCATCAGATGGAGCCATCGCGTCAGGTGTGCATGGCATGCCAGAACAACCATCAGGAGAAGTTCAGCGGCGTGACCGACGTGGTGGGCTACAACTATCTGGAGGCAAGGATGCTGAGCGACCACAAGAAGTTTCCTGAAAGGAAGTTTATCGTGACGGAAGAACTCCCTTACTTCTGCGGAGCTGAAGGCAACATACGCGCTTACGACACGAACAACCCTTGGAATATCATTGAAGAGAATGACTTCATTGCTGGCGGTTTTCTTTGGACGGGACAAGACTATGTGGGTGAGGCGGGATGGCCTTCAAGCGGATGGCCAACGGGACTCATCGACCTTTCGGGCACGGAGAAGGCGCAAGGCATCTGGCATCGTGCCGCCTGGCAGAAGGACAAGCCTGTGGTGGGCATTGCGGTGCGTGACGAGCGGCTTGACATTGACCACGGACGCGACCTCTGGCAGTGGCCTCGCATTGCCAGCATCTGGAACTTCCCTGCTTACTATGAAGGGCTGGTGATGGAGGTGCAGACCATCACGAACTGTGAGCGGGTGCAGTTGGCCATCAACGGCAAAGTGATGGGGGTGAAGCGCACGGCCGATTTCTCTAACCACACCATCGTGTGGCAAGTGCCTTACACGCCTGGACATATCGAGGCAAAGGGTATTAACGGGACGGATACGGTGGCGCATTATGAGTTGCGGACAGCTGGCGACCCTGTTGCGCTGAAAGCGACTGCTGACCGCACTGCGCTGACTGCCGACGGACAGGACCTCAGCTACATACAGCTGCAGCTGGTTGACAAGGACGGCATTGCTGTGCCGCACAAAAACCTGCGTATCAAGGGCACCGTGGAGGGTCCCGCTAAACTGGTGGGTCTCATCAACAACGACTTGCGGCGCACCACGCCTTTCACTTCTACGGAGGACATTACGCACTTCGGAAGGGCTTTTGCCGTAGTGCAGACCACACGGGAGGCGGGTAACATCCGTCTGCGCCTCGAGGTGGAAGGGTTTGACGCTCCTGTCTATGTGGACATGAGCTCTGCCGCCAAAGTTCTGAAGAAATAAACGATTCCGCCCTTTTGCCAGAAAGACAAAGGGGCGGAATCGCATTGGTATTTATCTGTGACGATAATAAGGGGAGGGACCTGTGCTTTAGAACCTCACAAACAGTTCGGTCCAGACCTCGTTGTAGTCTTTGCGCTGGAGGTCGCGGTCGTGCACATAGTTATATTGTACCTGCAAGAGGAGGTTCTTGTGAATCTGGATGTTGGGGATGATGCTGTAGATGGTCTTCATCGAATCCCAAGTCTTCTGGTAGCGATAGGCATCATATTTGCCATAGATTTTAAGCCAAGGGGTGCAAGGAACGCCAACGGTGGCATACCATCCGTCAGCTTTGCCTGTGCCTGACCAGGTGTCTGTAGCCTTATCGTAGTCGGTTATGCGGTAGCCTTTTGAATGGGCATATTCGGCACGGAAGCTCCAATCGTTGTGCTCGTATTTCACCGAGGCAGCCCAACGATGGCGGTCAACCGTCTGCCCATTGCCTGTGTAGCTGCCTTTCCAACCGAACACACCAATGAAGAGGTCCTTGACAGGCTGTACCTGAAGGGTGCCAAGAAAGTCTTTCCCACCGTTTTCGTCGCTGGAGTTGATGCCTTGTCCGTTCATCATCTGCAACTGGTAGTGGACGAAATGGTGACCATCTTTCTTGCTGGGAAAGAGGTCTCCTTGAATCTGGATTCCTTGGTCGCGGCCGCCTACAACGGAACTTTCGCCACAGTAGTCACCCATGCCTGCCAGTTTCTTGACCATCTGCGAGTAGTCACCGCTGCCAAGGTTCCATGGGCTATAGGGGTTCTCGAACGTGAAAGCTCGCTTGAATTGTCCAACTTTAACGCTGAAGGCATCCCAGCGCACCCATTCCATATAGATGTCCTTCAGGTGAGGGGTGGAGTTGTTCATCTGAAGCTGGACGCGATACTTGAAGTCGTTTAGTATGGTGCCGTCGAGGTGAAGGCGCAGGTATCGCTGGCTGAAGCCGTCGCCTCCTCGCTTGCCGGGCTGGTCGGAATAGGTGTATTTGCCAACAAAGTAACCGCCGATTTTAGGTGCGCCGACATAGTCGGTCAGAGTCCTTCCTAATTGCGGCTTTCCATCGGGAGCTGGTGTGTTGGCGAAAGCTTTTTCTAAACTGTTGTTGATGGCGCTGGTGAGGAAGCCCGCGTTGGTGGTTTCTTCAGGAACAAACTCACTCTGTTGCTCTTCGTTTATGGATGATGTTGTGGGGGCTTCTTCTGCTGCTGATGGCAGCGCAAGGGTGCAGGATAGCAGTACGAGGTGTACAAGTTTCATGTCTTCTATTAAAATGTGTTGTTATTTGGTTTTCGGGTGCAAAGTTAAATAATAGTTGTTACACTTCTGTTAAGGAAATATTACACTTCTGTTTCAATGTGGAAAATGAAGGATAAGCATTTACCGTTCAAGAAAAATGCCTACGCAAGGGATGCCGTCAAGCGGATTGAGACGCATGGAGTGCGTGATGCGCAGGGTGTAGGGGCGATTGGCCTTCATGGGTAGCGATATGGGTGTGGACAGGCAATCGGAGTTGGGATGCCGGAAGGGCAGGCTGTCGTTGTCGAGATGGAGAATGACGGGAGTGGCTGCTGTGATGAGGCTGTCGCATCGCAGTTCAGCCTGCGCTACAATTTTCTCATATTTGAAATCCTTGCTGCAGCGGATGCCGAGGGTGATACTGATGTCGGCGTCATGCTGCAATGGGGGAATGTGGTAGATCAATGTATCCCGGCTGTCCCATTGCTTGTGTGGCAAATGCTTGTATTCTGTGTAATGCAAACTGTCTTGGCATGCCATGATGGTGGCTGTGCCAAGATAGCAGATGAGTATGGCTGGTAAGTTTTTCAGTAGCTTCGTCATGGGGTCGTTTCGGTAGGAAGATAGTCTCCCGAAGACTTGCTTTCTCCTGTTTCTGTTGGTAACACCGCTATTGCTGCTTGCCGCTGTTGCGGCGATTATTGTTTTTTCTCTTGTTGGAACTTCCTTTCTTCTTTTTGGAGTTCTTGTTGTCAAAGCGATTGATATTCTCTTGGTCGAGGAGGTCCATGGATACAGGTGCCGTTTCTTGTTCATTTTCGATGAGTGATTCAGGCTTATAGCCGTTTCTGTTCATCTGTATCACTTCGAATGCACGACGTGCTGTAATGGTCTTTTCGCCTACGAGCAGACGTTTGTCGGTTGAGTAGGTAATTCGATGGCTGAGTATGTCTGCCTTGAAGAAGAAGTATTCGCTGTCTTGTGTATGTAGCGTGATTTCTTTTGAAGGAAGTTTCTTGAGTGATTCCATATATTGGTCAACCTCGTAGTTCATGCAGCACTTGAGTTTTGCACATTGACCAGCAAGTTTTTGAGGATTGAGCGAGATGTCTTGGAAACGTGCGGCACTGGTGCTGACACTGACAAAGTTTGTCATCCATGTTGAGCAGCATAGTTCACGTCCGCATGGTCCCATTCCACCGATGCGTCCAGCTTCTTGGCGTGCGCCAATTTGCTTCATTTCAATACGTACATGGAAACGGTCTGCCAGCACCTTGATGAGCTGACGGAAGTCCACACGTTCATCGGCGATGTAGTAAAATATAGCTTTGTTTCCATCACCTTGATATTCAACATCTCCAATCTTCATGTTAAGTCCGAGCCCAAGGGCTATCTGTCGGCTTTCAATCATGGTCGTATGTTCGCGGCTCTTTGCTTCGTTGAACTTGTCTATGTCAACCTGTCTTGCTTTGCGGTAGATTTTCTTGAGTTCGGTGCCTGGCTTAAGGTTGGCTTTCTTCAGTTGCAGTGGTACAAGTCGTCCTGTCATAGTAACGGTGCCGATGTCGTGTCCAGGGCTTGCTTCAACGGCAACGATGTCACCTTTTTCCAGCTGGAGATTATTTTCGTTGATGAAATATCCTTTGCGTGGCGGTTTGAACTGTACCTCCACAATGTTGCATGCTGCTGCATTGTCAGGTAGGTCTGCCAGCCAGTCGTATGTATTCAATTTATCTGCTCGTTGGCTGCATCCTTTTGCGCTGATGTTGCCGTGGCAGTTTCCGCATTTAAAGTCTGTCATATTATATTTTAGTAGTTTCGATTAGTGAATTATCTGTTTTTGATGAGTACAATCATTTTGAGGGCAAAATCGAAAAAGACGATTTTTGCATTTGCATTTTGTGCTATGTCTCGTTGTGCCAGAGATAGTTCCTCCATGATTCCGATAACGTTACGTTCGTTGATGTAGGGGGCGAACTTGACTGCAAATTGCATTTCTTGTTCTGACATATAGTTGAGTTCAGACTGTTGCCCAAAGTTGTAAATGAAGTTTTCGCGAATCATTTTTTGGCAGTATTCGAGAAATGCTTTGATACGTTCTCGTCCCATGCTGCCTGCATTGTCGCTCCATAGTTTCATCTCTTTGACTTTGCGTACATAGGAAAGTCTCATGAGTTCGACAAACATATCAAAGAAATATTGGTTGTCAGTATCGCGGGTGATGGTGCGCAGCGCCTGTGCCATGTTGCCGGCGCTGGAGCGTGCGATGCGGTGGGCGTCTGCTGGCAATACGTTGTAGTTATTGATGAGTGCCTTTTCTATGTTTTGTTCTGTGAGGCTCGGCACAGTCATCATTTGTGTGCGGCTGCGGATGGTCTGCAGCACTTGGTCAGGATGTTCGCTGACAAGGAGGAATACGGTTTGTGTCGGTGGTTCCTCCAGAAGTTTGAGCATTTTATTGGCGCACTCGATATTCATTTTTTCAGGCAACCAGATGAGCATGATTTTATACCCGCCTTGACTTGACTTGAGGCTGAGTTTGCGCAGGATCGCATCGCTTTCACTGGCATAAATCATGAGTTGCTGGTTGTCTGCGCCAGCTGTGTTCATCCATTCTGACATTCCGAAGTATGGATGAGTGAGCAATTGTTCTCGCCATTCTTTTAGAAATTCATCGCAGAAAGTGTCTTTTCCGCTGTTTTTCTTATAGATGGGGAAAACGAAATGGAGGTCGGGATGTTGCAATTTCTCTGCCATGGCACAGTTCCCGAGCAGCATTTGGGCATAAGCTAATGCTAGAGGAAGAGCACCGCATCCTTCTGGACCACAGAGCATCAAGGCATGAGGCACCCTTCCCTGCTGATGTTCGTTGAGCAGGTGTTGCTTGATGGCGTCTTGTCCTATGATGTCGTTGAAGGTCATATTTTATTTCGTTTTAACTGTTAGTATATCTCTTTTGCAATCTGTCTGATACTGTCAACTGCGCTGACTGTGTAGAAGTGTATGCTTGGCACTTTATGTTGTATCAATTCTTTGCATTGTTGAATACCCCATTCTATGCCCACTTGCTTAACTTCTGCATCGGTTTTGCATTGTTCAACGGCTTTAGATAACGCTTCAGGCAAGTCAAGGTGGAACGTCTTTGGCAGCACGTTGAACTGGCTAAGCTTGGCCATTGGCTTTATGCCTGGAATAATGGGAATGGTGATACCAGCCAGTCTGGCACGTTCTACGAACTGAAAGTATTTGTTGTTGTCATAGAAAATTTGAGTAACGGCATAGTCTGCGCCGAGATCTTGTTTCTGTTTGAGAATCTGAAGATCGAACTCTGGATTGGGTGCTTCTTCATGCTTCTCAGGATAGGCTGCTACACCATAGGAAAATCGGGTTCCAGGTGTTTTGATAGGAGTACCATCTATAAACTTGCCCTCATTGAAAAGATTGACTTGCTCGATGAGTTCAGTTGCATGGCTATAACCGTCCTTAGTAGGTTGGAACTTGGCGTCGTCCTTTGCCTTATCGCCTCGCAGGACCAGGATGTCTTGGATGCCGAGAAACTGCAGGTCGAGCAGCATGTACTCAATTTCCTCTTTTGTCATTCCGCTCACCACTACATGAGGAACAACTTTGATGTTGTATTTCTGCATGATAGCACTTGCCACGGCAACAGTTCCAGGGCGTCGGCGCATGAAGTGGCGTATGTAAGTGCCATCAGGCTGTTCCACATAGATATATTCGCTTCGGTGTGTAGTGATATTGATGTATTCGGGATCGAATTCTTTCAGCGTATCGATGGTGCTGAAAAGTGTTGAAGTCCCTGTTCCTTTCAGAGGAGGAAGCACCTCGAAAGAGAAAGCGGTCTTATCTGTTTTATTAATGAGTTCTGAAACTGTCATGTCTTGGCCTTATGGATTGAAGGACTTGATGATTTTTCCGTTTTTTAATCTGATAATATTAATGCCGTTGATGAAATAATCCACTTTCTTTCCATCTACGGTGTGGATTGATTCTATCTCGTAATCTCTTTCTAAGATGCATATATCAGTTGATTCGGTTTCATCGAAAATGTTAATAGTTTTTGCATGAAGAGTTCCATTAGGTAACAGGAGGTAGGCTTTTCCTGCTGTAACAGTAGTGATACCTGCTGTTTTAACCTGATAGAAGGCTATGCCATCAACTCCGTTTTGGAGTACGTGTGAGTCTATAATAGCAGGGGTGTCAGTTGTCACACCTACAAGATAGTTTGTTACAGGAACTGTGGCAGTATAGTCTTCACAAGAATAGAGTTTGTGATTCCCTTGCCCGAAGAGCATAACGCCAGTTCCTGCGGGGATTACTTCGATGTCATTGAGTTCAATCTTCCCCTCACTATTCACTCCGGTAACGATGGATGAAATTGTTCCATTGCCAATGATGACAGGAGTGGTTGGGCAATATGTCGCAACACCTGCAGAAGACACGTTGACACTTCCTATTTCAGGGAGTTTTGTGTATGATACTGTTAGGGAGGTGAATCGAGTTCCACCCGTGGATTCTAATGTGATGCATGATGAGAACCCAGCCCATTTCCCAAGCAGATTTTCAGCAGAGAAACTTCCTTTATTGGGTGTGAAACTATACCCATATCCAGCGATATAACCAATGGTTATCTCTGTAATGACATAGCCTTCTGGTACAGAAAAGTCTATAGTGTTCTTGTAATATGTGCGTACAGCATTACCGTCAGTATAATAGGCCGGTGAATAGTCAGCATCGTTTTTGGCGAACGTGATGGTGACAGGATCGTTCTCATCGGTTACCGTTGCGAGGGTTGTTTTTTCTGTGTAAATGGTTGTAGCATTCCATACATATTTTCCGGTATTCTGTACTGTCAGGGTGTAACTTGCTGAGCTGGCTGCGTATGTTTTGTTGCCAGCGTAATCTGCTGTAATGGTAGTTGCTCCAGTTGCTTTTAACGAGACCTCTCCTGTTGTGGCGTTTACAGTGGCAACAGATTCGTCAGAACTTGAATAAGTTACGGTGGCATCTCCTATAGAAACCGTTGCTGTTGGAGCAACGAAGGTTTCTCCCAAAAAGG
>CAJGCU010000092.1 GCA_904501945.1 uncultured Bacteroidaceae bacterium | reverse complement strand
TTATAATAGATAGTTCTTTTGATATCACTGCAAAATTACACATTTTTTTAATAAAAAGAAAAAAATATGTGTTTCATTCACTATATCAAATATAACATTATCAAATTGGACCTTTTTTTCTGATAAACATCTTCATTCATTTACTTTTATAGATGAAACGTATACAAAAATTTTTGAAACATATATAAAAATCGGAGTGTCCCACATCGATGCAGCGAGATGGAACACTCCGACTTTGGAATAAAATGATAAAGAATCAGACAAGGAGATATTTAGCAAATTCCCAGATGACGATGCCTGCTGTGGTGCTGACATTGAGAGAGTGCTTAGTGCCATACTGCGGAATTTCGATACAACCATCAGAAGCATCGACAACCTCCTGATGTACGCCTTTCACTTCGTTTCCTAAGACAATAGCATACTTCCCTTCTGCCTGAGAAAAAACAGAAGGGAGGAATTGGAGCAATGTCGATCCTTCGCATTGCTCAATGCTCAGCACGGTATAACCCATTTCTTTGAGATGCTGTACGGCTTCAAGGGCTGTAGAAAAATGCTGCCATTCCACAGTATCTTCAGCTCCGAGAGCTGTCTTGTGTATTTCGGGATGAGGAGGACAGGCTGTAATGCCACAGAGGCAAATGCGTTCAACACGGAAAGCATCTGCTGTACGAAAGACACTGCCTACATTGTACATACTCCTCACATCGTCAAGCACAACAACAAGCGGCATTTTTTCCGACGCCTTGAACTCTTCCACGTTCATGCGTCCCATCTCTGTTATTTTCAGTTTTCTGTTTTTCATTCCGATAGTTAAAAATTACATCTGCCCGCTTTCAATCAGCAAAATTGCCCGTTCTGTCAGTCGGTCATCCACCTCTGGATCATACTCTTTCTTGAGGCTGGCACCGAAAAGGGAAGCAAAGGCATTGTAGAATCCTGCCTTAAACCCACCCATATACTTTTTAATCAGCTCATAGCCTGTCATTTCACACTGCCTGTCAATCAGTTTGATAAGCAATTTACCCTGCGCAAAGGTGAGTTTCTTGAGTTTGGGATAATAGATAGCCTTCAAGTCCTTTTCCTGCTGCTTCAGATAAGCATCTTTCTCTTTCTTGGTAGGCAAAGAGTCCATGTGGGCAATGGTACTGTTAACCGTTTGCTGAATTTCGCAAGCCAAAGGATATACTTTCTTGATGTTATTAGCGATTTTATAGTATTTTCGAGCTTGCGAAGGATTCTTGAAAACAAGTGGCTTGAAAACATAGAAGTCGCTATAAAGGAAACTGGGAATCATCTCGCCGTCATACGACACCATGCCTGTATAGAACTTGGAGTAAGAGACAACAGGATTGCCCGTCATTTCAAGGTCTGTCTGGGCATCAACCTTCACTTGCTGCGCCCGACAAAGCTGTGCCATCAGCAGCATGGCAGCAACCATCAGCATGAAGCACCTTGTTTTATGACCGTTTCTTGTTTTCATTTGGCTACAAAATTAGCAAGAATTTTACATAAAATGTTCATTTTCAGCTTTTATAACAGAGATTTTTTACGTTTTTTAGTTTTTTTATTTTGTTTGGCAAAGATTTTTGCCAATATAACCCCAGCATTTTCAGAAAGAATACATATATTTGTAGCAAAATCAAGTGTTCGAACGAGCACTCAAATTCACACCCAAGAAAAAAAACAATGATTCAAATTCAAGCAGCAACACAGGAACAAGCATCAGAGATTGCACGGCTAATCATGATGGCAATGACAGAAGAATGCTGCCTGCACTTCTGCGGAGAAGACTGTGGATTAAGAGAGTTTGAGCAGATGATGACCCAACTGGTCGGGCGTGAAGATTCGCAATACAGCTACAAGAACACTTTGGTCGCAATGGAGGGGAATCAGGTAGCGGGCATTGCAACGGCTTACGACGGCGGACAGCTTCATGCCTTGCGACGAGTCTTCATAGAACATGCTAGAAAATGGCTGAAGAAAGACCATTCAGCCATGGACGATGAGACTCAAGCAGGCGAACTTTATCTTGACTCGCTTGCCGTTTTGCCAGCATACCGTTGTCAAGGCATTGCATCCCGTCTGCTAAAAGCTACTGCCGCAAAGGCTTTGGCTATGGGAATCCCACAAGTTGGATTGCTTGTCGATAAAGGCAATCCAGCAGGAGAACGGCTCTATGTGTCAAATGGCTTCCATTATGCCAATGATGCCCAATGGGGCGGACATCCGATGAAGCACATGGTAATGACGGTCAATGAAGAAATGCAGGACACAAACCATTGTATATAAGCAATTTATTCACAAACATGATCTAAAAATCAATTTCTATGAAATGTAAATTATTCTTGATAGCCGCAATTGTCATAATGGCAAGTTGCAGTCAGCAAGTGGCAGACATCGACAGCAGAGTAAATGAACTCTACGAGAAAATGCCGATGGAGGAGCGTATTGCTCAGTTGAGAAGCAGCTACATGGACGACCTCTTCGACAGCGAAGGGAATCTGGACACTGCCCAATGCCGCAAGCTCATCCCTTACGGATTAGGACACTTCTCACAATATGCCAGCCAGAAACCTACCGACCCCAACGTGCTTCGCGACCGCGTAGCCGCTGTACAGAACTGGCTCATGAACAACACGCCTAACGGAATCCCAGCCCTCTTCCACGAAGAAGTACTCTCAGGCATCAACACCCGTGGCGCTACCATCTATCCGCAACAAATAGGCCAAGCTTGTTCTTTCAATCCCGAGCTGGCCGAGCTGAAGACCTTCCAGACAGCAACAGGTATGCGCAAGATGGGTGGCGTGCTTTCACTCTCTCCTATGGTGGACGTATGCCGCAACCCTAGCTTCAACCGACTTGAAGAGTCGTATGGCGAAGACGGCTACCTCTCAGCAGTCATGGGAACAGCCTTCGTGCGCGGTCTTCAGCAAGGCGACCTCAAGAAGGGCGTAGGCGCTTGCTCTAAGCATTACCTCGGCTACGGCGGTGGCGGCGATGCCGACGAGAAAGAGATGATAGAAGAGATTCTTTTCCCACACGAAGCGATGATTCGCCTGACTGGCAGCAAAGTGGTAATGCCTGGCTACCATGCCGTTCATGGCACCAACTGCGTGGCAAACAGCGAAATTCTCCAAGACATCTTGCGCGACTATGTAGGTTTCGACGGCATGGTAGTCAGCGACTACACAGCCATTGACCAGCTGCCTGGCTACAGCGACGTAGTACAGAAAGCCGCAGCAGCCATCAACAACGGCAACGATGTCGATTTTCCCCATGGTGCCAACTATCGCCACCTGCAGAAAGCCATTGACCAGGGACTCGTGAAGCCAGAAGTGCTGGAACGTGCCGTCAAAAACGTGCTTCGCCACAAGTTCCGCGCAGGACTCTTCGACGAAAATCCATACTTGTACAGCACAGAAGACATCAAGCTAGACACTCCTGAAGAGCGACAGACCGCCTACGACATTGCTGCACAGTCCGTTGTACTGCTCGAAAACAATGGCATCCTGCCGCTGAAAAATGCCAAAAACATTCTAGTGACAGGTCCTAACGCCAACTCCATGTGGGCAATGTGCGGCGACTACTCTTTCCCAGCCATGAGCTACTTCTGGAAGAAAGTCACTGAAGACTTAGAGCATCCCGACATCGTAAATCTGCTCGAAGGCATGACATCACGCAAGCCTGAGGGAAGCAGCATCCTGTATTCACGCGGATGCGACTGGACAGAAGAAATCGAGACAAAATACAGCGTGGCTGGTGATGAGCGTGCCTGGGAATATGCCATTCTGCACCGCAAAGTCGATTCAGGCGAGAAGGCAGACAAGAAAGAAGCACTTGCTATGGCACAGCAGGCAGACGTAATCATCGCAGCCATGGGCGAAAACGTCATGCTCTGTGGCGAAAACCGCGACCGCCAGGGACTCCGCCTGCCAGGCAAGCAAGAAGAATATGTGGAAGAACTTCTCCAGACAGGCAAACCCGTGGTGCTCGTCATGTTCGGCGGACGCGCACAAGTCATCTCAGGCCTTGCTGAACGCTGTGCAGCAGTCATACAGGCATGGTATCCAGGCGAAGAAGGCGGCAATGCCGTAGCCGACATCCTCTACGGCAATGTGGCACCATCAGCCAAGCTCAGCGTCAGCTATCCTAATACCGAAGTCTATGAATCCATCTGCTACAACTACTCAGCAGAAAAAGACCCACGCGTGGCATGGCCTTTCGGCTATGGCTTGAGCTACACCACATTCGAGTATGCCAACTTAGACATGGCAAGCGAAGTGACAACCGACGACGAAGCGTTCACCCTCTCCTTCGATGTCAAGAACACAGGCGCAGTCAAGGCAGACGAAGTGGCTCAAATCTACCTGTCGCCAGCCGACAGCAACCCCAACGTACGCCCTATCCAGCTGCAAGGCTTTGCCCGCATCGCCCTCGAACCCGGACAGACACGAAGAGTGGAAGTGAAAATGTATGTTGAACAGTTCGGCTACTACAGCAACGAGGGACAGCGCCAGTGGAACATCGCCCCAGGCGAATTTATCGTCAAGGTCGGAGCCTCATCACAGGACATCCGTCTCAGCGAAGAAATCAGCATAGAAGGCGAAACCATTGTCAAGCCATTGAGAGATTATTACTTCTCTGAAAGCACTGTAAACTAACCCCATGCGAGTTCGACGAACGTGAATTTCGTCGAACTCGCATCATTTACATACAAGCTACCACTACAAGTACACACCATGTACATAATATGTTAAACACCGTGTTTGAAAAAAATCAAACACGGTGTTTAACATATTATACAGACAGTGCGCACTATAAGGTTCACAACAGCATCGCATTGATACCCTGATTAGTAACACAAAAAGAAGGGATTGCTTCCCTTCTTTTTGTGTTGTTTATTTCAAATTATCATATTCTGCTTGTTCTGCAGCTTCTGTTATTTCTGTCCAAGAACCAGATGCTCCTGTTGGGCTTGTGTATTTTTTATAGACAGCACGGACACGAAGAGGTTTGGTTCGTTCTTTATTACCTGAGTCTGGTCTATGATTTTCAGGAGTTTCTGTCCACCTTCCCGTTTGATTTAAAACAGTTCCTTCCCAACTTTTACTAATTCCTGTCGCATCGCTTGGTTCGTATGTATAATTATCGTTTCCTAGATACATAGCCTTTGTTGAACGAGCTACGGTATTATCCTCATAAAAGTAGTCTGTTTCTTTCGTTTCACCAAAACCGAGCCACTCATGATACGCGACATGTCCCTTTCTATAAGATGTTTGAGAAGACCAATAACTATTATTTTGGAACATTTCAAAATCCGTATATGCTGCACTCATAATATGCTGCAACTCGCCAATAGCAGGAAGATACCATTGCAAAGTTTCTATTGTTCCATCATTTTTCCGTTTATTCTTATTATGGCAATGTTGAGCTGCACTGTTAGGCATTTGGTCTTGAGAAAGCACGGTCTGAGTCATCTTATTTACCAATTTTTTTGTATAGACTCTTCCCCAGAAGTTGTTTTGGAAGTCATATTTTCCACCAGCATTTTCCAAAGCTGTCTGAGCCCAAGAGAACCCACTCAAAGAACCTTGTACAGCCAAGATTTCATCCGAAATAGTTGTTTCAGGTCCCCAAGGCATACCCTCGACTGTTGCATCGTATCCGTCGTTGGCATTGTAGTTGTAGAGATATTCCTCATAGAACTCAATGTCGTAGCGGTAGAATGTGCCTGTCTCCTCGTCTTGGTAAATAACAGGGAAGAGGTCATGCTGCTGGAAAGTGTAATGGTTTGCTGATACTTTTGTTCCATTCTCATAATATTCAACAACCAGCAAGACGTTTCGTACACCATTTTCGGAGGCATTGGTGTTTTCGTCGAAGTAGAGCCACAAGCTATTGTTTTCGTCAGAAAAAGTGTAGCTGATGCCATGGTCTGCTCTGTTGTTCAGTTCTGTAAGGAGTCCTGTTGTGAAGTATTTTCTTCGTCCTTTGTTCTTAATGTTAGTCGTGCCGTCGTATGTACAATACACATTTGTGTTCATGGCACCCACTACAGGCTCCATTCGAACCCACGCATACCGGGTGTCGGTAGAAGAAACAGGGGCGGCCGTCGCATCAGGTGCTGCCAAATAACACCTGACAGACTGGTTTACACCATCTTTCTGGGGGATTCTGATTTGTACAGGACGCACCTCTATGTGAGAGTCAAGCATCGTTTCACGCTCCATTGTTATGACAAAATCACGGCGGTAGATGTTGACACGATGGTCTAAAGAGACTGTACCCGCAGCGGCATCAGAAGAGTTGGTAACCCCTCGAATGACTACGGAATTGTTATACTGCCCGTTGCGCACAATCTGGAAGTTGGAATGACCGTCGGCACCCAGATAAAGTTTGTAGGAGACGCTATGCTCTTTCTTCTGGTGGTCGGTATAGATACCATTGAGTACCACATAGGCAGGGGCAGCATCGTAGGCTGCTGGGATGTTGCCATTGAGTGCTTTTTCTACCAGACAAGGCTTGTAGCGCTGCTTTTCCGTGTCTGTCAAATCATTGTCAGGATAAGTGTAGCTGTCTGATGTCTGACCTGGGTTGACCAGATGCTCCGGCATATAAAAAGAGAATGTCAGCGGGGTAGCACCTTTTAACGTCGTTCCAGCACCTCTACGAGAGGAGATATAATGAGGAATGGTATCATTATAGGAATAGGTTTGCCCGTCATTTCTGACGTTTCCTAACATTTTCACGTTCTTGGGCAAGTTATGCACTTCCCAGTTGGTCAGCTGGAAGGTTGGAGTGTTGAGCGCTTGCTCAGGGTCTACCGAGATGTTGAAGACTACCTTCGCGTAGAGGTTTTCCAGCTCGATTTCAATCTTGCTGTCTGTAATGGTCACTCCTGGGTTCAGGTTGATGCCTGTCTTACTTCCTGACATAGGAAAGCCATTGGCTGGGATGTCGACAGACGTGGTGCTGGTCTTGAAGAGCAAGTTCTGCAGGTCTGTCTCATTGTTGATGACCCAATCGGCTGCTTCTCCCTGAGAAACATTAGCAATCAGATACATGGATGCGCTGTTCACTGTATGCCCTTTTGCGGCAGCCTTTTGCTGCAAGTCATTGCGGTCGATGACAAACAATGGTGTTGAGGACTGAAGCTGCTGGATGTCAATGAGGTCTTTTGCATCGTCAAATGTCAGCAGCGCCATATACTTAATGTTTGATTCTGCAGAGTTCTTGATGCCTCTAGTAAACACATCGTAATCTTCGAAAGATGGGACTCTTGCAATGACCTCAACGTAGGAGCGGTCAGTACGAGCAAAATCGTCATCCGCTGTACACGAAGAGAAGAGTGCAACAACTGCTGCTATCAGGGTCAGCCCCCATATGTATATATTCCGTTTTTGCATAAGGAAAGGATGGTTAATCGAATTCTATATTAACATTTTTGTCTATCCAGTCACCAGATGGAACGATTGTAACAGTCACGGCATCTCGAGTGAAGGTCAGCTGGATGGTGTGCTTTCTGCCTGGCATGATGTCACGTCCAATGTTAAATTCGTGCGTATGGTTGCCTGGCACAATTTCTGCATCGCTGAGGTTGATGGTGTTTCCGTCTTCGTCTGTGTATTGCAAATTGAAGGTAACACTTCCTTTCAGATATTCAGTGTATTTCGTATCGATATACTGCGGAATGATGATGAGAGGATTGCCTGATGTCGTCACAATGGTGGAATTGGTTGAAGCCCCCGATGGCTGCACCTTCACACTGTTGCTGAATAGCGTGAAGGATTTGGCAGGATTCCATCCTTTGATACCAGAGGGCTCGTCTGCAATTGTTTCATCCATCCAAAGTTTAACATGGTTGTATCGCAAGTTGCTGAAATTGATAGCCAGATTGGTAATCTTCAAGTATACATCCGCGTCGTCTGTCTTATTTTGGGGTGTATTGTTCACGTCATAAGGATTATTCAAGTTTACCATTTGCACATCTACAGCTGCCAAACGATGCTTGAAGGTCATGTTGACTTCGCGTGAAGTCTTGTAGTCTGTATCATATACTGCAGCCGTCATCACGTCTTGCATGTTGGCAGGATTGGAAGGCAGGGTATATGTCACGTAAGGAGTGCCTTCCCAAGTATTGGCACTGATGGTATCAATGCTTCCAGCTGATTCATCCTGAGATGGATAGTAGCCAAAGAAAGCGTACTTCTTTCCTCCCTCCCACGGCTTGATAGGAGTATAGGAGTGAAGATTGGAACTGGAAGTGTAGGTTATTTTCTGATTGTAGAACACATTGGGTTTTGCCTTTGCACGAAGAGTCGTCCATACGTCGTTCTGGTTGATGTATTCCCAGTTGTAGCCCATTACGCTGAAATTTCGCTTCATGTCTGTATGCAATGCGGCACGCGTGGACAGTTCTGTATTGAAAAAGATGTATCCATGCTCGGGAAGCTGCACCTTCTCTGTGTCATCCAGATGCTCTTGGTCGCATCCTGCCAGCGCCAGCACTGAAAGGATTCCCAGGATTATATAGTGATTCAGATGTTTCATGTCGTTATTTGATGATGATAGTTCCGCCCGCCTGCTCTTCTCCCCAGTCTTCCACGATAGGTGTAGCGAAAGTGATGTCTGTGTTGGCATGAATGATTGCCTGATATGTGATTTTCTTGTTGATGCCCCATACTGGTGCAGTAGGAAGCGATACAACAAGCTGATTGTCTTCAATAAGGTTGTTTCCGTCACCTGTCAGCTTAAAGTCGTAAATCACGAGCAGTGCTACAGGGTGCGTCTCTGGGTCAATGTGCTGCGGAATGAACAG
>CAJGCU010000091.1 GCA_904501945.1 uncultured Bacteroidaceae bacterium | reverse complement strand
CCGTTGTGGGTTGCCGACATGGATTGGGCAACTCCTCCATTTGTGGTGAATGCTATTAAAGCAAGGCTGGAACATCCGATTTTGGGCTATACGGTGATGCCTAAAGACTACTGGAAGGTGGTAAGCCGCTGGATATTAGAGCATCACCAGTGGACGGTCAGTGAAGAATGGATGACATACGTTCCAGGCATCGTCAAAGCTATCGGAATGGTTGTCAATGTCTTTGTAGGCAAGGAAGAGAAAGTCATTGTCCAGCCCCCCATTTATCATCCTTTTCATCTTACTCCAGTATGGAATGGCAGGGATGTGGTGTGGAATCCGCTGAAGGAAGTGCTTGACGACCGCGGCAATCTTGTGAGCTACGAAATGGATTTCGAGCATCTGGAGCAGGTGTGCGACTCCCAATGCCGCTTGCTGATTCTTGCCAACCCTCATAATCCAGCAGGCATTGTGTGGAGTCGAGACACCTTGTGCCGATTGGCGCAGTTTGCCAAGTCACATGACCTTATTGTCATCAGCGATGAAATACATTGCGACATGGCGTTGTGGGGGCACAAGCACATCCCCTTCGCTTCAGTGAGCAGCGAGGCAGCCGAGGTCAGTATTACGTTTGGCGCACCTACAAAAACGTTCAATATGGCTGGAGTCGTCAGTTCGTGGTGCATCATCCCCAATGCTCAGCTTCGCGAAAAATTCTTCGGTTGGCTTGAAGCCAACGAACTGAATGCTCCCAACATGTTTGCGCCCGTCGCAACGATGGCAGCCTTGCAGCAGGGCGAAGAATGGCGCAGGCAGATGCTCGCTTATGTAGAAAGTAATGTGGATTATCTCATGGAATATTGTCAAACACGCATTCCGCAAGTCAAGCCTCTCCGTCCACAAGCCTCCTATCTTGTTTGGCTTGATTGTCGCGCTTTGGGCTTGACTGGTCGCCAGCTTAATGATTTTTTTGTGCAGAAAGTCGGTGTGGCGTTGAATGAGGGCGGTACTTTTGGTCCAGGCGGAGACGGGTTCATGCGTCTGAATGTAGGCACACAACGTGCCGTGTTGGCAGAAGCATTAGCGCGGCTCGAGGCTGCCGTGCGGAACACGATGCCTTAAACCGCGCAACAAACAAGATTTGTTTTATTATTACTTCTTTCCAATCACATACGTGTTAAATGAATGTGGTTGAGTGTTGATGTTAAGGTATTTTCCCTTGATCTTTACGCTGAGTTGCGAAGGTGCTTCTGTAAAGTTTCCTGCTGTGACAATGATGCGCTCTCCCTGTTTGAACACGACGATGGGAGTGCGGCTGTATTCACGTCCAGCATACGCAATCATTTCCGAACCAGGACTGACGAAATGACAGAAATGCTTATATGCATAATATTCAGGTGTGTAGCGCATCTTCCGAGTCTTGCTATCCACTTGAATCAGCGCATTCTGAGTCCATCCCCATGTTGACGAGCCATTATCCTTCAGTATAAAATTCCAGTTATAGTATTCATCGCAGCCACAGCCTAGATTGTCTGACAAGAGGAAGAATGTGTGCTCTCCTGCAGCCCAGTCCATCGAGCCATTGCCGCATTCGCTCTCCGATTGCATGAAACGCAGGTTAGGGTAGCGTTGGCGCATTTGTGGCAAGTTGTTGCGGCATTCCCACTGTGTTCCAACCCCTCTGATATTAGCTTGTAATGTCTTGTCATCAAGAATCTTTTCCACATAATCTAGACGGTTTGTGTTGAATGTGCCAATCCACAGCTCCACGTCAGGGTGACGTTTGGCAAGCGTCGGAGCCAAGTACTCGTTGTTGAATCGTAGCGTTCCCTCAGCTGTCCATGCGCACCCCGGGTAGGGCGTGTAAGAGTAAGCCTCATTCTGATACATTACCTTCGTGATGGGAAGCCCTTGTTCCGCATAGAGGTCGATGAACTTGCAGAACATCTCGGCATAGCACTGCAAGTAGCGCGGGTCTTGAATAAAGAAATCCTGTGTGGCCAGACGGCGGGGAAACACGCCGTTGCGGTCTCCCAACAACTTCATCTCGTCCGCATCATATTGCACATCCTGTCCGTTGGCATCTTTCTGCATATATAGCAAGTACGCCTGCCGCTCGTCCATCTTGTTATACTGATTAGGAGAGACGGGATAATCATGGTTTATCTTCATCCATGCAGGAGGGCTCCATGGACTCATGAAGAGCTGGAGGCTGGGGCAATACTTCTGTGCGGCACGTGCCAAGGGGATGATGTTTTGTTTGTCTCGTTCTATGTTGAAATATCGGAGTTCGAAATCACCTGGCACCTCGCTGCAGCTGTACCAGCTGCGCGCATAGTCGTTGGCATTCATTGAAACTCTTCCGTGGGTAAATTTGAGGTCGCCATCGGGCGAGAAGAGGCGGTGCATTACCTCGTCCTGCTCATCCCGTGACAGCAGATTGAAAGCGTCCCAGTCGAGTTCGTTGAAGGTAGTTCCCCATGCACGGAAGGGGATCCCCCGCTCTGTTCCACTAACCGTAGCTACTTCTTTGCTTTCTGCTTTGTTGCTGAGTGAAAATTTTGTTTTTTTCCATGTTTCACTTTCTGTTGTCGTATAAACTGTGACGGGTTGGGCTTTCAGTATCATGGCACACATCATTCCCACTCCCCATATTAGCATTTTTTTCATATCTTAGGATAGTTAAAGGGTTGAACATGCTGCAAAGATAGTGAATAATGTTGAAAAAAGAAAAAGAATGTAATGATGGCATATATGAAAAAACACCGTCGGCATTTGTTTGCTGGCGGTGTTGATGAGAGATTTTGCAAATTGGACTATCTGACGGTGATGAAGTTTTCGTTGAGTGTGAAGGTTTTTGTGTAGTTTTGGGTCTTTACTGTATAGGTCTCTCCGAGCTTGAACTGGGGATGAGTGACGATGCTGGAACTTCTCTTGAGGGAGAACGGAACGGTGATGGTGTCGATGAGCGTCCCTTTGTGGTCATATATCTGTATGGGCTGGTTTTCTGCGATGTCGATGCCGATAAGCAGGGCTGTGGGCTGTGTGGCAGTCTTTTGGGTGGGCACAGATGGCATTTCGCCCATGCCTGCTCCAACGGAGAAGACTTCCCCACCTGAAATTTCGATGGGTGAGAAATCGCAGTCGAGTCCTTCTTCGGGCATGCCTCGCTGGCTCCATGCGTAGACAGTTCCGCCTGTGATGATGATGGCTGGGTCGCTGTTCTTTTCGCTTCCGCCACCGAAGAATCCTCCGAATTCACCAGAGAAGAAGTCAACGAGATTGGCGTCGATAGCATCGTTGGTGGTGCTGCATGCCATGACGTGGGCACCGTTGAGCTCGATACGTGCGTTGGCATTGATGGCATCGTCGGTGGCTGTTACGGTGATATTGCCGCCATTGAGGATTACCCCTTCTTTTCCCTCTATTCCTTCTGCCCCGGGTGATGAAGTGGTGACGGTGAGTGTACCGCTATTCATGATAACTTTTTGCTCAGACTTGATGCCTTTTGTCGTACCTTTGTATTTGCGCTTCATGAAGGGCATTCCGCCTCCTCCACCTTCGGGGAATCCTCCGCCGAAACTACCGAATCCACCCATAGGGAATGCGCCTCCGTTCTGCATCATCTCTTCGAAGTTCTTGCGCATTTCTTCCATGCGTGCTTTTTCTTCTTCTGACAGATTAGCAGGGTTGAACTGTTGCATGCCGTCCATGGGGAATCCACCTCCGAAACCGCCGAATTGGCTGTGCCTCGTGCTGTCGTTTCGTTCATGACGCCTTTCTCTATCGCCATGTGGTCTATCTTTATCTGGAGCACCGAATCCGTGCATTGGGAATCCTCCGCCGAAGGGATTCTCTTTCTCGCCCAAATTGTTGCCTGTGGTGGTGACATTTATATTGAGATCTTCGATA
This sequence comes from uncultured Bacteroidaceae bacterium, assembly GCA_904501945.1. Taxonomy (GTDB): domain Bacteria; phylum Bacteroidota; class Bacteroidia; order Bacteroidales; family Bacteroidaceae; genus Minthosoma. Next base: position 4,934 of record CAJGCU010000091.1, on the reverse strand, counting down.
GTGATGTTTTTTTTGCTGCGTATACCTTTGCAACCGTCTCCTGTGGCAAGAACGTTGAGAATCCCTTCGCCAGAGAATTTGATATCGCCTTTAGCCCAGATAACGGCAGATTTATGGTTGGCGGTGTCGTTGCAGGCTGCAATGGAAAGCGTGTTTTCTGTTCCTTCTGCTACTATGATTTCTACTTCATTTTTATTCCTAAGCCAGAGGGGGGCTCCTTCTTGGCAGGTCAGGTCGAGATGGTCACATGTCAGCTTGACGGGAGCACTGCTTTTGAGAATGAGCTGTCCATTTTTGCTTGTTCCCGATAGATGTACATGGAGCGTTTTCTCGTTGTAGAGGCTTAGAATGTTGATGTGTGCGCCATCGGCAACAACGCTGATGCTATCGTGGTTTTGTGGAGTGACCTCCGCTTGTGAGTTGTTGTAGCGAATGCTGATGTCTTGTGCATGACAAGCGCAGCAGAGGGCTAATGCGCATAGGATGGAAATGTTTTTCTTCATGTTGTTGTTGATGTTGTTCTCTCTCTTTAGATGGAAAAGGAGGCTGAAAGATTAAATGTTTGTTGTTTTTTTTACAAATATTATGTTACTTTGCAAGATGAAAGGGAAAGAATAATGGATTATTTTGATATGACATGGATGGAAGATGTCTTTTCAACGCAGGCATCAGAAGGTCGGGAGGTGCATAACCATGAGATGAATGTGGCATGGCAGTTTGTGACTAACACAAACGTGTCGGTCTTTTTGACAGGAAAGGCAGGAACGGGAAAAACAACATTTTTGCGGACGCTGAGGGAGCGTACTCCGAAACGTATGGTGGTATTGGCTCCAACGGGTGTGGCAGCCATCAATGCCCAAGGTCAAACGATTCATTCTTTCTTTCAACTCTCGTTTGGCCCGATGGTGCCGGGGATGGTTCAGGGAGATAAAAAGACGTACTATCGGGTGAGTAAGGAAAAGAAGAATCTTATCAGAACACTGGATTTGCTGGTGATAGACGAGATTTCGATGGTGCGGTGTGACGTGCTGGATGCTGTGGATCAGGAATTGCGAAAGTACAGGGATCGAAACAAACCGTTTGGAGGAGTGCAGTTGCTATTGATTGGCGATTTGCAGCAATTGGCACCTGTGGCTCAGGAGCGTGAATGGGCGTTGCTGTCCCCCTATTATGAAACGCCGTATTTCTTTGGCAGCAAGGCTCTGCAGCAGATTCAGTATGTGACGATTGAACTGAAGCATATTTACAGGCAGCAAGATGCTACATTCATAGACATATTGGGAAAGATACGTGCGAATCGGGCTGATGCATTGGTTTTGCAGACGTTGAATGCAAGGCATGTACAGGGCTTTGTACCTTCGGAGGATGAGGACTGGATACGTCTGACAACGCACAACCGCATGGCGCAGACATATAATGAACAGCAGCTGGCTGCATTGTCGTCGAAAGAAATGACGTTTATGGCAGAGATACGCCGAAACTTTCCCGAAAGCAGTTATCCAGCTGATGAGTGTCTGGTGGTGAAGGAAGGGGCACAAGTGATGTTCATCAAGAATGACCCTAATCCGGGTAAGGAATATTACAACGGAAAGATTGGTGTGGTGAAAGGGTTTACGTGGGATGACGATGCTGACGAACGATTGATTGTGGTGCATTGCAAAGAAGACAATAGAACGATATATGTACCTCAGTTGACATGGGAGAATACAAAGTATGTGATTGATAATGAGACGAAAGAGATTCGGGAGGAGGTGGATGGTACGTTCAGGCAGTATCCTCTTCGGTTGGCATGGGCGATAACGGTGCATAAGAGCCAGGGCTTGACGTTTGACCATGCTGTTCTGGACATCGCAGATTCGTTTACACATGGACAGGTCTATGTGGCATTGAGCCGATGCCGCACGCTGGAGGGTATGGTGCTGGCCCGTCCTTTGTCATTGGGTTCTGTCATCACTGATGCATCGGTGAATGCTTATATTGACAGGGAACTGCTGGCGGCACAACATACAGAGGGTAAACTACCACAGATGATGTATGAATACTACTTTTCATTGTTGAATGAAATGTTTGATTTTCAGATACTCAAAAAGGATACAGAGCACTTGCTGAGGGTGGTGAATGAACATCTGTATGCTTCGGCACAGACGTTGTTGTCGGCATTGCAAGAGGTATTGCCAAAGGTTGATACTGAGATTTTGGAGGTATCGCAGAGATTTCAGCGGCAATATGCGATGCTGATGCAGCAGAGTGGGTCATCATTTGCCCGTGATGAGAAGTTGCAAGAGCGGCTGAAGGCGGCAATGGGGTATTTTGATACGAAATTGCATGAATTATTCGATTCGGTGATTTTTCGTACTAAACTGGTTATCAACAATAAACAGGTGCATACACAATACAATAATGCACTTGATGCCTTTGTGCTTTCCTTTAAGCTCAAGACAGGTGTTTTCTCACGGCTGAAAGATGAAGGTTTTTCTATTCGTGATTTTCTTGTGGCTAAGGCAAAAGCAGCGCTTGACGAGGTAAAGGTGGAGGATGAAAAGGTGAAAACGAAGAAAGAGAAAGTGGAAAAGCCGAAGAAGGAAAAAGTGGATACGAAGAGTTTGACTTTTAAGATGTTTCGGGAGGGGAAAAACATCAAGGAGATTGCAGTAGAGCGTTCCCTTACGGTGGGTACAGTAGAAAATCACCTTGCCTATTTTGTTGAACAAGGAGATCTGAAAGTGGACGAGGTGGTGAATGTGCAGCATCAGAAAATCATTCGGGGAATTGTCAAATCTTTTGATCGGGCTTATTCATTGAGTGAGGTGAAAAATTTGCTGCCTAATGACTATTCGTATGCAGAAATCAAACTGGTCATTGCTGATATGAATAGGGAATGACTGGAGTGATTCTGCCCAAAAGTTATTTTCTCAGATTTGTCCCTCAATGAACATGAGTGTAAGGAAACCTATAAGTAGTGCGTAGGTGGCTTGCTTCTGATAGCCATGTGCATGGGTTTCGGGTATCATTTCGTCACTCACTACATATAGCATGGAACCTCCTGCAAATGCCAGCATGGAGGGAAGGAATACTGCGGAAAGACTGCCAACAGCATACCCGAACCATACTCCGACAATTTCGATAAGTGCTATTGCCAAAGAAATCATAAAAGTGCGCATTTTGCTCACGCCTGCCAGCAAGAGTGGAGAAATGACTACCATTCCTTCTGGAATATTTTGCAAGGATATGCCAATCGTGACAGTCCAGGCATCTGTAACATCTGTGGCGTTGAAACCGACTCCTGCCGCGATTCCTTCTGGTAGCTTGTGCAGGGCTATTGCCATGACAAAAAGCATGATGCGGTTGATGGACGAATTGTGATTGTGTTTCTCTGGTTCAAGCCCTGTGAGGTGATGCAAGTGAGGTGTTGCAAAGTCGAGCAGATTGAGGAACATGGCTCCGCACAGCACACCTATAGCAATCAGCCACCATTGTTGGCTGCCAGCTTGTTCGGTGGCTGGAAGTATAAGACCCAATATTGATGCTGCCAACATGATGCCAGCACAAAAGCCCATGACAATGTCATTCCATTTGTGTGGCAAAGCTTTGATTATAAATCCGATTGCTGTTCCTATCAGTGTTGCGCCGCATAGTCCTGCTGCGCTGAGCCAAACCTGTGTCATGCTGTTGTTCTATGTTTTGTCATTTTCATCTGTACAAAGATACGTCTTTGCCTGAACATGGCAAAGTGAAATTTGGATATTTTTTCTTCTAAAGGGGTGGTAAACTGGAAAGCAGGGTCTGTATCAACATGAAAAGCCATGCCGAAATGATGGGCATGGCTTTTCATGTTGAAATTTCAAGGGATGAGGTTTTTACTTCTGGAGGATGACTTTGCCGTTTTTGATGACAATGCCGCGATAGCTGTTATCTACTTTCTGACCGTTGAGGTTGTAGATGTTGCCGTCGTTGTTGCTTACAGATGTTGTGACTTCTTCGATGTTGTCTGCAACACTTGCTGGGGCTACGGTGATGTGGAAGATGTAGTACATGCCGCTGTAGGCGAGTGCTTGTCTTACATTGTATCGTGTTTCGTCAGTGAATTCTTTCCATGCTTCGCCATAGAAACCAGCTTCTTCTGGATGATAGTAGAGTTTGTAAACCGCATTTTCGGCTTCTTCTGTATCCATGTTGCAGGTCTTTCCTTCTGCATCATATACATAGCCTTCTCCTGTGTCGTTGGTTGGCGCATAAAGTGTTGCGAAAGAAGGAACGAGCCATTGAGCTTCTTCTGGAATTTCTGTTTCTTCAATGCCTAAAGCAGTCAAGGCTGGGGTCACGTCAAGTGGAGTGACATAGCCCTCGTCGCTGACAAATACGGTGATGCTGTCTTCGCCAACAACGGCATTTTCTACTACTTCGGAAACGAAATCGATGAGATAGTCAACTGTGTAGTAGTAGCCGTTAGCTTCATTGACGTAGTAGAACTCGCCGCGGTAGCTGGTGCCAGGGTCGTCTGCGCCTGGTATGTGTCCCCAGTTGCCGATGAGTCCGCCGTTGACATTTTCAAAGAAGTAGGAGTAGCCTTCGTTGCCATACCAGCAGAACTTGCCTTCGTTGGTGAGCCAGAAGCCGTAAGGAACGGTGGTGGATGTTTCCTTGGTCCATGTTCCGTCTGGGTACTTAGCATAGAGAACGAGATCATCACCACGACCGCATTCAGTCAGTTCGGTTGCACGCTGGTAGTCAATCTGTACGTTGTAGCCTACGCTCCAGTCGTTGTGATTGGCTAATCCTTGCAGATAAAGTTCTTCACGTCCCTTCTCAATGAATTCTGTTGGCGCTTCACGGTCTGGGATTACGTCCATGACAACGTTAACTTTGTAAATATTGTCGTAGAAACAAAGATATACAGTTCCTTCACAAACTTCTGTTCCATCTCCTGTGAACAT
>CAJGCU010000090.1 GCA_904501945.1 uncultured Bacteroidaceae bacterium | reverse complement strand
CCCGCTTCTTTATAGGTGGTTGATTGCAACGTGCTTACTTGCAGAGTCTAACTTCGGTGATGCGAGGAGTCTCTCGGCCTGCTTCTGCTGCAATTTCTATTGTCAGTTTGTCAGCCTTGATGCTGCTTGGGAGTTCTGCGCTGATTAGTCCTTCCCTGTTGAAGCGGAACGTTCCTATTGCTGTTCCATTGGCAGACACGAGGACTGATTGACGATCGCCGAATCCTTTCAAGCGAATGGTCTTAGCGCCGTCGGCTTTCATCTGATAAGAGAAAGAGCCGCTTGTGCGTCGCCAGCTGGTACCGTTCTCGCTGCCGTTTCTGCTGTTGCTTGATGCGAAGAAGTGGTCACTCTCAGATTGCTGCTCGCCGCAGTACACCTTATCTACTGTCTGTGCTTCGAGCGCCATGCGTTCTTTCTCTGCCGCAGCAATCTTCTCCTGCTTTTCATTCCATTCTGCTGAAGAGTAGAGTGGGAAGTAAATCTGATAGCGGCATTCGTAGAGTTTGTAGAAAGGCACCAGCTTCATGTTCTCAAACTGAGGCAGTGTGAGGCCAGACAGTTCGAATGTCTGTGGACGTCCTGCTACGGGCTTCAGATGTGAGAGGATAGTTTCTGGGTCTCCGATGATAGCAGGCATCTGGTCGAGCGGAATCTTTGGTCCGTTCGCGATGTGGCCGCCGCGGCTGTCGTCAGCATACATGCCAACCTGGTTGTCTCTTCCTGTTTCTGCTGCAAGCACGATAGGACCGTGGAGGAAGCTGTACTGCTGCTTGCCGTCTGGGGTCTGCATGGCAGTCAGATGCATAGGAAGCTCTACGTGCAGGGCATCGCCGTCTTTCCATGTGCGGTCAATGACCAGATAGCCGTTCTCGACCTTAGCATCATTGATTGCGCTGTTGTTCACCTTGACGCTCATGTTCTTGCACCACCATGGCTGGCGAATCTTGATGGCCATCTTCTTTGCCTTCTTCATGTTGAGCTTGATGTTGGTTGAAGGCTCGTCTGGGAATTTGTTCTCCTGAGTCACTGTGATGCCGTCCCATGTCAATGTAGATGGGATGAAGAGGTTGACCAGCAGGTCTTTTCCCTGATAGGCATAAATCATCTCTCCATATCGTGCAGGGTTCTCGATGCCTGTGCCGACACAGCACCACATGCAAGTCTGAGGCTGCGAGTACACGCGGTAGTGTCCTGAACGCATTGGCGTGAAGTACACGAAACCGCCCTGTACGGGGTTGAAGATGGAAAGGATATGGTTGTAGAGCGCACGCTCGTAGTAGTCAACATACTCTCTGCTGGCAGAGGTCTGGAAGAGCATCTTAGTCAGTCGGAGCATGTTGTAAGTGTTACAGCTTTCTGGTCCCTGTTCGCTTTCGAGCAGCCCCGTGAAGTCGTTCGTAGGGTTGAAGTGCTCTCTTACGGAGTTGCCGCCAATGCTGACGCTGCGTTGTGCGATGACCACGTCCCAGAAGAAGGTCGCGGCCTTGTCCCAATCGGCACGTCCCTCGAGGTCGGCAATGCGCTTGTAGCCGACAACTTTTGGAATCTGCGTGTTGGCGTGCTTGCCTGTCAGGTTGTCTTCAGCGCGCATGAGTGACTGCAGCAACTGCTGGTCGCTGAATCGGTGAGCCAGCTGAAGGTATTTCTTGTCTCCTGTGATGTCGGCCACGTCGGCAAAAGTCTCATTGAGTCCACCGTGCTCGCTTCGGAGCATGTCCTGCATCTGCTCGTCTGTTAGCTGACTCACTTCCTGAATCATCCAGTCGGTCAGCTTGATGAGCATCTCCTTGGCATCCTTGCGTCCGCACATCAGCCAAGCGTCGCGGAGTCCTGCATAAATCTTGTGGATGTTGTAGAGTGGCACCCAGCGGTCGTTCAGTCCGAACGAAGAAGCGCGGATGTTGCCCTCTGCAATCTCTTTCCACATGGCAGGGCCATTGGATACGCCAGCCAGATAGCCGTTGCCGCTTGCGTCCTGGCAGCGCTTCAGCTCGCTGAGGTAGTAGTCCATGCGTGTGCCAATCTCTTCGTTGCCTGTTGCTGCATACATATAGGCGAGTGCCGAGAGGTAGTGTCCGCCGATGTGTCCGTCGAGTCCTGTGTTTTCCCAGTTGGTGTAATTCTCTGCCTTAGGAATCAGTCCTGCCCCTTTCAGGTATGGAGCCAAAAGACGGTCGGCGTCGAGTCCGAGCAGATAGTAGATGTCTGCTTGCTGGTTCTTTTTGAATTGGCTGTCTCCCAGTCTGACACTTGAGATGGGGAACGTCTCGATTTGTGCTTGAATTTGTGCGCTGGCTGTATGTATGGCACAAGCCAGAGCTAAGCAAGTGAGAATTTTTTTCATTGTTATAATTAATTAATATGTGTTTTTTCTGATGGAGATTATCCGGTTGTTGTCATTTTGAATGCAAAGAAAGTTCTTTATTGCCTATTATGCAAATTTTTGCAGTTCATTTTTTTTAGAATAGGTTTCTTGTTTGTTTTTTCTTGTTTTCGGGAAGGAGTGCTTATATTTATCGTTTTGTGGATGGAATATCGCATTGTATTGTTGTTTGAAGGACTATTTTGTTGTCTTTTATGCCATAAAGCGTGTGGAATGTTACGAAAAATGAAGTTTGTGTTACAATACAGAAACAGATTATGAAAATTTATGAGTAATTTTGCATTGCAATTTTTTACTTAACAAAAATATGAAAAAAGTTATTTTAGGAATTTTAATGTTATTGTGTGGCTGGACTGCTGTTTCGGCTGCCGAAAAGTCTTTTAGTAGTCCCGATGGTCAGTTGACCGTATGGGTGGATGATGTGAATGGTACTCCTGCTTACCGCGTTGTGTTAGGCGAGACCGAATTCATTGAGCGTTCTCCTCTGGGTGTGAAAACTAACATTGGTGATTTTACTCAGAATCTTACTTTGACAGGTTGTGAGATTAAGAAGGTGCAGGAACAGTACCAGCTGAGCACCATCAAGCAGAGCAATGTTAATTATGAAGCAACCGAAGCTGTGTGCAGCTTTGAGCAGCAGGGCAAGAAGGTGATGGATGTGGTTTTCCGCGTGAGCAATCGCGACGTGGCATACAGCTACACCATTTATCCTAAGGGCGGTACGCTTGTTTGTGTGGTAGATAGTGAAGCCAGCGGTTTCCAGCTTCCTACTGGAACCACTACTTTCTTGTGCCCACAGTCAAGACCGATGGGCGGATTTGCTCGTACGGCTCCAAGTTACGAAACAGGTTATTCGCTTGACGACCAGATGGGCAAGAATGGCTGGGGTGAAGGTTATTCATTCCCTTGTCTCTTCCGTGTAGGCGAAAAGGGTTGGGTGCTCATCAGCGAAACAGGTGTGGACGGAAACTATGTGGCAAGCCGTTTGCTCAACGTGAAGGACGGACTCTATCGCATTGGATTCCCACAGCAGGGCGAGTGCAACGGCTGGGGCTCAACTTCTGCGTCTGTGGCACTTCCATGCCAGACTCCTTGGCGCACAATCACTATCGGCACAACATTGGCTAACATCGTAGAAACAACAGTTCCTTTCGACTTGGTTTCTCAGAAGTATAAGGCTTCACAGGAATATATCCATGGCAAGGGTTCTTGGAGCTGGATTATCGGTATGGATGCAAGCTGTAACTTCGACGAGCAGAAACGCTATATTGACTTCTCTGCTGCAATGGGCTATCAGAGCGTTCTGATTGATGCTCTCTGGGATGTGCAGATTGGTCGCGAGAAGATTGCAGAATTGGCAGCATACGGAAAGACAAAGGGTGTAGGCCTTTACCTCTGGTACAATTCTAACGGTTCTTGGAATGATGCGCCACAGTCTCCAAAGGGCAAAATGGACAAGAGCCATGCACGTCGTGAAGAAATGGCGTGGATGAAGAGCATTGGCATCCGAGGCATCAAGGTTGACTTCTTCGGCGGCGACAAGCAGAACATGATGCAACTCTATGAAGACATTCTTTCTGATGCTAACGACTATGGTATCTTGGTGATTTTCCATGGCTGTACACTGCCTCGCGGATGGGAAAGAATGTATCCTAATTATGCAGCAAGTGAAGCTGTTCTCGCTTCAGAAAACCTGCATTTCGGACAGGGTGCTTGTGATGCAGAGGCATTTAATGCAACAATCCACGCATTTGTTCGCAACACTGTAGGTGCAATGGATTTCGGTGGTTCAACACTCAATAAGTTCTACAATGCTAATAACAGCCGCGGAAGCCGCCGCGTAACATCAGATGTCTATGCGCTGGCTACAGCAGTGCTCTTCCAGAGCCCAGTACAGCATTTCGCTCTTGCGCCAAACAACCTGACCGATGCGCCAGCATGGGCTATCGACTTCATGAAGGAAGTGCCAACAAAGTGGGATGAAGTGAAGTACATCGATGGCTATCCCGGCAAGTATGTCATCATGGCGCGTCGCAGTGGCGACAAGTGGTATGTTGTAGGTGTAAATGCCGAAAAGACTCCGCTGAAGATAAACATTGACCTCTCTCTCTTCGAGAAGGGAACAGAACTGCAAGTGTACAGCGACGATGAGCAGCTCAATGGCAGCGTCAAGGCAGTCAAGGCTAAGAAGCAGATGGCAGTGACTATTCCAACAAATGGAGGTTTGGTAATTGTGAACAAATAATCGATTCGCTGCAACGATAAGAGCGGGTGCGCCAACATGACGCACCCGCTCTTTTTTGTCCTTTTCCAAAGCCCCTAAAAATGCCGCTTTCAGCACCCCGAAACAGGTAAGACTCTCACCTGTGGTATAGGTGAGAGTCTTACCGATGCATCGGTGAGAGTCTTACCTGTTTTGAGGTGTAAAGCGCAGCGTTTTTCAGGACGCGTTTTTTCAGCTTTCAGAGTCCTTCGTTTCGTCCCATGCTTTTACCACGTCGTCGATAGTCATGCCCAAGAGCCGGAGGCGGCGAAGGAACTCGGGCAACTCATGCTTGCGGAACTCATGCCTGCGTGCGATGCGTATCTTGTGGCGTGCACCGGGCGAAACGAACACGCCGATGCCGCGCCGTTGGTAGATAATCTCATCGCGTTGCAGGATGTCGAAGGTGCGCAGCACGGTGTTGGTGTTCACCTCGTACTCGGCAGCCAGTTCGCGCACACTGGGCACTCGTTCATCTTCCTTGTATTTGCCCGATAGGATGTCGTCACACACTCGGTCGGCTATCTTCACGTAGATGGCTCTTTCGTTCTGGTAAATCATAGGGTGATGAATTTATGGGTGATAACTTGAGCGCGGCAGAAGGAGCGGTAGGCAAGGCAGGTGAAGAGGATGGTGGCCAGAACAGCGCCATAGCGAACGGCAGTGCCTGCTATGAGTGGCGCCGATTGCTTGCTGTCCCCTATCACTTCTAACACGAATACGGACAGCGCAATGACAATGAAATAGGTGATGAACGCATAAATCCATCCTGCTTTACGGAATGCTATGCCGAACCAGATGAAGAATGAACAGTGTGCCAATATGAACATGTTGGTCCAAAAGAAAGAAAAGAAGAATTGGCTGATGGGGTGTAGGCCCATGAGGGCTTCTCTGAATGGAACAACGTAGAGCGGCACGCATTGATAGTCAAAGATTCGTAGCCACGCAGGTTGATGGCCTGCCAAACAATCCATCGTGCCAAGGAAAAGCGTGACGACGCTGGCTGCTGCCACCAAGCCGGCATTGATTAAAATCGGAACACCCACAACGCCCAAGATGAAGCGTGAAAGAAATTTCTCGATGTTGCTGGCTGGCAGGCTGAGATAGTTGATGGCCTGTTGCTTGTGGTGGACGGCATTGAACAGGTAGGAGAGGGTGATAAAAATGCTGCCTGCGTAAATGTAGGTATGGAAGGCGGTGTGTGAGAAGTTGTAAACACTGATGTTGACGTGCATGAAAATGAAGTCGAGGAGGGCAATCTTCACGAGGAAGATGGCGAAGAACATAAGGAACAGTCGTAGATAGAGTTTCTTCTCTGTACGCCAGTAGAAGCGTATGAGCTGGAGGATATTCTCAATGGTGTTCATAGGTCTTTTCTTATATTATTATTAGATGTGACAGCAATAGGAATTGTTGGTCATTCCGTTTGTCGTGAATTATTCAGAAATTATTTTTGTTTGATTGCTGGTGACAGCGTTGAACAGCAGTTCTAGGTTCAGGGACGTTTCCTCATCTTCGGGCTGGCGGAGGGAGAGGGTGGCGTTGCCCTGTGGAGTGCGTTCGCAGTATAGCACCTCGTCGGTGAGGGCATCATTGGAACGGATGCCGAAGGTGTATTTCTCGCAAAGTTCTGTAACCGACGCGTTTAGCAGAAGCTGTGAGTCTTGCAGAATGAGCACATGGTCAAGTAGCGGCTCCACATCATGCAATTGGTGCGTGGCGATGATGAGAGTGCGTTCTTCGGTCATGGTGGTGGCGATGACCTTGCGGAACTGTTTCTTCGAAGGCACATCCAAACCGTTAGTGGGCTCGTCCATGAGCAGGTAGCGCACGTTGGTGGCAAGGGCAAAGCTCATCAGCGCTTTCTTCTTATTGCCCATCGAGAGTCGGTTGAGCTGTGCATCGAGCGGAAGGTGAAACTCTTCCATGCAGCGGCATAGAATCTCGTCGCTGAAATTAGGGTAGAAAGGGCGGTAAGCCTCTACATAATCAGTGAACCGCATCGCTGGCAGGTCGAACTCTTCGGGCACGAGGTACATTTGCTGCAAGGTTTCTCGTTGGCGGCTGCTTACGTTAACGCCATCCACCGTAATCTGTCCTTCGCAGGGGCGCAACAGCCCCATCAGCAGATAGAGCAGGGTGGACTTGCCAGTTCCGTTCTCGCCAAGCAGGCCATACACTCTGTTTTGCTCCAGCTGGAAGCAGAGGTCTTCAAAAACTTTTGTGCTTTTGTCTTTGTAACTGAATTTAATTATTTGAACATTAATCATAAAGCCTTGTGTTTAGGTGTCGTAAGTAAGTATGACACTGCAAAGGTGGCGATTTCTTTTTATTTGTACAAATGTTTTGCGGCTTTTAACTCTTGTTAACAGTGGGTGAGGTGCTGAAAGGCTTAGGAAAAAAACAAAACGCCTGCTTTTTGCTTGCTTTTTTACCCTTTTCCTTCAAATAATTCCTTTTTCTTTGTCATTCATTCCTGATTATTTCGTACCTTTGCAACCGTTTTGGCGAAGCCGCTGTCCGATAGGGAAAGAGCCCAAGGGCGTGAGACAGAAGGTCTTGATGCTCTGAAAAGGAGAATGCTCCGCTGTAATTCTTTAATTATCAAAAATCAACCATCATGGCAGTAGATTTAATTAAAGTGGCTCAGGAAGCAATGCAGACTTCTGAACCAAAGCAGTTCCCAGACTTCAAGGCTGGTGATACTGTAACAGTAGCTTACAAGATTATCGAAGGTACTAAGGAGCGTATCCAGCTCTACCGCGGTGTTGTCATCAAAATCGCAGGAGAAAAGAGCAAGAGACGTTTCACAGTTCGCAAGATGTCTGGAACAGTAGGTGTAGAGCGTATTTTCCCAATTGACTCACCAAACATCGATTCTATCGAGGTGAACAAGATTGGTAAGGTACGTCGCGCTAAGCTTTATTACCTCCGCAAGCTTACTGGTAAGAAGGCTCGTATCAAGGAAAAGCTCGTTAGAAAAGCTTAAGCTTAATAACACCTTCTTGCAAAAGTGGAATAGTGAAAAATCTAAGTTTCTCCTTGTTCTAAAGGCTTGTAATACAGATTTTTCACTTTTCTTTTTTTATTTTTCTCTTTTTTTGTTTATCTTTGCAAAAAATCAAAGAAGCATAGACATGGAAAAACTTATAGTAAACTCGTATGAAGAGTTCGCATCTCATCTTGGAGAGCAGATAGGACAGAGTGAATGGCTTGAAGTGTCTCAGGAGCGCATTAATCTTTTTGCCGATGCAACGCTCGACCATCAGTGGATACACGTGGATGCAGAACGTGCTAAGGTGGAAAGTCCTTACAAGTCAACGATAGCACACGGATACCTCACACTTTCACTTTTGCCTCATTTGTGGCAAGAAATCATTCAGGTGAACAATGTGAGAATGCTTGTTAACTATGGTATGGATCAGATGAAGTTTGGTCAGCCTGTGCTTTCAGGCCAGCGCGTCCGCCTCTCAGCAAGTCTCCATGACATTTCTAATATCCGTGGCATTTGCAAGGCTCAGATTAAGTTCAAACTTGAGATTGAGAATGAAAGGAAGCAGGCTCTTGAGGGACTTGCCACATTCTTGTATTATTTCGAATAATAAACTTATCCCATCATATATGTATAGGAGGCTTCATGAATGAGGCCTCCTATTTTTATTTATATGTGTAAAATTATGCAGCAGCCCCTCTGGTGTGCTATGGTACCAAAAGGGCTGCTAATGAATTGCTTGTTTATGTTGGTTTTAGAAGCGGATATCTATGCCGACTGTTGCGACGTGTGTCTTGCGCTCATAACGTGTACTGGTGAGTTTGTTATTGTAGGGAGCGTAGTTTGTGTATAGATAGCCGAAGTTGAGATCCATTTTCTCTGTGAGGCTGTATTTGCCGCCAACGCCAGTTGAGAATGAGTCGTTGATGAATGAGAGGTCGCTGATGTATTTGTCGTTCATGCCAAAGTTGTTGAACTGGATGCCTGCACTTACAAGGAACTTTTCAGTCAGTTTATACTCTGCACCGAAGAGATACTCGCTTGTGTTGTGAGAGAGTTTCTGCATATTGTCGCTGCCATCTAAGAGTGATTCTATTGTCGCTTCCTTGTCGAAGTAATAGTTCCAGCCTGCCATGACCTGAAGGCGAGGGAGTGCCTGCCATGAACCGGCAACTGAAAGCATTGCGGGAGAGTCGTTGCGAAGCTTGTTGCCATCGGCAAATGTAGGAAGCGCTGCTGCTATTTCAGGAGTCTTTGTTTCATTCTCGACAGTAGTAACGGCACGGAATTCATATTTTGCAGCGAAGTTG
>CAJGCU010000089.1 GCA_904501945.1 uncultured Bacteroidaceae bacterium | reverse complement strand
ACTTTTGTCGGTTTAATGATTGTGTCAAGAAGATGAGATTTATAGATTTGTTTGCTGGTCTTGGAGGATTCCATCTTGCCCTTTCACGTCTTGGGCATGAGTGCGTCTTTGCCTCTGAAATTAAGCCTAAGTTGCAGAAACGGTATAAGATAAATTTTCCAGATGTTTCGGTTAAGGGCGATATTACGAAGATTAAGGCAGAGGATATCCCGCCTCATGAAATTCTCTGTGGAGGATTCCCTTGCCAGCCCTTTTCTTTCTCAGGCAAGAAGCAGGGGTTTGATGATGAGTTGGGGCGTGGAAATCTTTTTGACGAAATTTGCCGCGTGTTGGCTTACCATCATCCCAAATACATCTTTCTTGAGAATGTATCAGCATTGCCAGGGCATGATGAAGGTCGCACCTGGATGGTCATTCAGCAGAAACTCTGCGATTTAGGTTATGATATAGATGGACGTGTGTTTTCTCCGCATGAGTTTGGGGTTCCTCAGCATCGTCCGCGTTTCTATATTGTCGGAATGCTGCGTGACGAGCAGGGCAACAGTGGAATGCGCAAGTTTCATTTTCCTCAGCCCGATGAGAAACTCGTCAGCGATGTGCGCACCGTGGTAGACTTGATGGACAACGATGCCTTGCAGCCAGTACGCCGTTCCTTGCATCCCGTCTTCGATGCGTGGCAGGAATTTGTCTATAATGTGACAAAACGAGATGGCTATATGCCTTCGCATTGCATCTTTACGATGGAGTTTGGTGCCGACTACGAGTTTGAGGACACGCCTCCAGCATTTCAGTCCATAGAAAGGCTGCGTGGACGCCGTGGTGCTTATGGTAAAGTGCTGGACGGAAATACGATGGAAGAACTGATAGAAGACTTGCCCTTCTACATGCAGAAGACAAAGTACAATGTCACCTATCCAGAGTTCAAGAAGGTGCTCATCCGACAGAATCGTGACTTGTATCAGCGACACAAAGACTGGATAGACCCTTGGCTGCCTAAAATCATGAAATATCCTCGCACTCAGCGTATGCTGGAGTGGAGCACCAATCAAGATTGGGACTTCCGCAATCATGTCATTCAGCTGCGTCCGTCAGGCATACGCATCCGTTCTCTCAATTATGTGCCCACCATTACGCTTTGTACTACTGCTACTCCTATCTTGCCATGGGTACCTTTCCCTCCCGATGGTGCTGTGGACAAGAAGGGAAACCCTTACACACCTGAAGACTTCCGTTGGGGACGCTACATCTCTCATAATGAGGCCGCCCGTATACAGTCTATGCAGGAACTGAACTACAATGGATTGTCACGTTTGCAGAAGTTCAAGGCATTGGGCAACGCCGTCAATGTCGATGTGGTTCAGATGATAGCACAAAGACTGATTAAATGAATTGATAATTGACAATTTTCATGCGGAATGTCGCGCAACCTAATTCTCAATTATCAATTCTCAACAGCCAATCATCTGCAAGTCAAATGGAAACATCCTTGCTTGCGTTCATACTTCACATAGCATAGTCCTTGTTCGCGAAGGTCACGCAACACTTCTGAGAGTACTCTTTTCATGGGCTCATTCCAACGTAGCAGTGCCATGTTGCGATAGTAAGTTCCGCTGACAGGGACAAATCTATTGTAGGCAATGTCCACCGTAGTGCCGTAGCAGTGGCAGGAGTTAGTTGTCGCGTTTTGGTTACCGCGTTGCAGTTTGGTGATGTCATCAGCTGTACGCAAGACAGAGGTAACCATGAGCAGATGCACGGGAAGCCCTTTGACAATGCACGAATCGATGAAGTTTACGCTGATGGTATTGAGCAGATGTTGAGCCCGTGGCACCAGATAGGGGATGGAATGAGTCAGCTTGTCCACGGTGTAGTAAGGCGAATGCGTGATGTTGACCAGCTGGTGATTTCTGACATATTGCTCTGCTTCCTCACGACTTCGTACAGGGGTGATGCCATGCTTGCGGGCGGCCAAAATCTGTACGTCCTGCACATCAGGGAAGCACTTGCCGTAGCTCCACACACCGCGGATGGGGTGAAACTTCTTCTTGCGGCCATCATCTTTGGCAATCTGTTCACTGGGCAAAAGTTCGTCTTGTCCAACTGTGTCAGAAGGCTCATCATTTTCTTCTACCTCATCATTTTCTGATTCTTCCTCTTCATCGTACCCCTCGGGTCCGCCAAGGTGTACTCCTCGGGTCCGCTGCGTCGTATCCGAGGGGTCCGATAATTCTTCCGCTTCATCTTCTTCTGGCAAAGATGCTTTTTTGTACATGCTCTCTGAAATGTACCTGCCATTGTCAGATGCTGTATAGGCTTGGTTGCTGGCAGCGAGAGGGGAGTCTGAATGAAGTGGAATGTCCAGCTTAAACACATGGCGTATGGCTGCAAAGAGTCCCATGATGACAATAAACGTCAAGAGGAACTTTTTCTTGCTATATCTTGATTTTCTTTCTTCTTGTTTCATGCGCCTTATCCTCGTCCGGAGTTTTCAATCAGAGACTTCACCTTCGAGTTGAATCTATCGGCATTGAGCAGTTCTTCAATAGTCAGGTGCATACGATAACGCCAGTAGTGGCGCGGGTTGGCTGGTATGTTGATGCGCTCTGCATCAGGGTCGGCAAATCTCAGTTCTTCATCCATGGACAGCCAGTCTTGCAGCGAAAGCAGCGTGAGTGCCGACGGGCAGAAGAGATGCGCAGCCACAATCTCTTCGCACAGCCATCCTGGTGCTGGATGCGGAGCTGTTCCGTCTTTGTAGAGTGCCTTGTTGTAGAACTGCTGTGCACGGTCGTAGTCTTCGTCCCACCACATTCGCAGAGGCGACATGTCGTGTGTGGAGATGGTGGCCACAGAGCGATAAGGATTTTCCCATAGATGGCCAAACTGCAAAGCAGGCGCCTTAGGCATGGATTGAATCTCAAGCGAAAGGATTCTCAGACCGTTCATCACCCATGCCACGCATTCTGGCACCATGCCAAGGTCTTCTGCACACACCAGCATTCGGGTTGATTGAGTCAGTGCAGGGAGTTTGCGCATCGCCTCTGTGTACCAGAAACTGTTGTGTCGATGGTAGAAGTAATCGTTGTACAGTCGGTTGAAAGCCTCTTTCTCATGAGGCAGCAGAGCCTTGTAGGAAAAGTCGAGCTGTGCCGAGATGCGAGGGTGGTACACCTCAGGATGGAGCCGGTCGGGCACGAAGAGCACACAGGAAACCAGGGCATACAATCCATCGCGCATGGTGATGCTGTCTTCGTCAGTCTTGCCGGCAAAGGCAGCCTCAATCTTGCGTTGGCTGGCATATTCATCCTTCAAGTCATAGCGTCCATCCGTGCGTTGCTGCAAGTAGATAGCTTTCACCAGGTCGGCCCGATAGCCGAAAGTCTGCTCCAAGGTCTCGTCTGTGATGTATGGACGGGTCATCAGCTCAGCATTGAATCGCATGCCGTAGTTCTCTATCTCGTTGACACTCATTGGGAGAGAAGGGGAGAACTGGCCCAGCAAGCCGTGTACGGAATGCGTTGGGATTTCCCAGATACGGAAGAAGCCCAGCACATGGTCAATGCGGTAGGCATCAAAGTATTCTGCCATTTTTTGGAATCGCTTGATCCACCACTGATAGCCTTCTTTCTCCATCGCATCCCAGTTATAGGTCGGGAAACCCCAGTTCTGTCCGTTCAGCGAGAAATCATCTGGTGGTGCTCCAGCCTGTCCGTCAAGGTTGAAAAGATGAGGCTGCGACCAGGCTTCGACGCTGGTGCGTGAAATGCCAATTGGAATGTCACCTTTGATGATGACACCATGCTGACGTGCCGTGTTGCGCACATCAAGCAGTTGCAGATGTAGCTGATACTGAATGTAGTAATAAAGCGCCACATCGTCATAGATTTCGCTGTTGGCTGCAGTCAGTTTCTCAATCTCACGACGGTTGAACGTGCTGTATTGTGGCCATGTCTGGAACACAGGCGTGTTGTAGCGATTGCGCAGGTAGGAGAAAGCTGCATAAGGTACGAGCCATTCCTTATTACCTTCAAAGAAAGCCTTAAATCCTTCACTCTCAAGCACTTCTTTTCCTTCTTGCTTGAAAGCCATGCGCAGATAGTCCATCTTCAGGGCAATCACCTGCTCATAGTCCATCTGTGGCAGTGCATTCAGTTCCTGCTGCTTCATCATGAATCGCTCCATGGCAAGCCTGTCCGTCAGTTTGGGCAGCGCATTGATGTTGCAGTAAAGCGGATGGAATGCGTAGATGGAGTTGGAGTTATAGGGATAAGAGTCCTTCCAGTCGTTCGTCATCATTGTGTCGTTGATAGGAAGAATCTGTATGGCATGCATCTTCACCTTCACGGCCCATTGAATCAGGTTCTTCAAGTCGCCAAAGTCGCCCACGCCATAGCTCTTGGCTGTACGTAGTGAGAAGACCGGAATCACAACGCCTGCCACTTTCCAGCTGTCACCCTCTAACGCAGGCTGTTCGTCTGTCTTAATCCACATCTGCTTGGGTTGCAGCTTAGGACTGCTCAAACGGCGGTTGTGTCCAGTCTCCCAGCGGAGAATGTTATTTTCTTTATCTACGACCACATACTTGTATTCAGCCTCGTCAAAAAGCAATTCCGCATCAATGTTCGTGGCCCATTCCTGCAAGTTGATGAGCGACATGCGTTTAGCTCGCTTCCATTCTCCCAACTGGGGCGTGTTGCCACAGATGGCAAGGAACTCCCCTTTCCTCAGACGAGACTCTACAACACGCAGCTGCAGGGTAGAGGAGTAGAGTGTGTCGATGGCCGAATCGCCATCCGACTGCGCTCCTACACATTCTGTATAAGCCGATGAGAATAGCGGCAAGTCCTCTGGAATTGGACGCCACTTGTCGCTGATAACATATTGTGTGGTGATGCCATCCAGTTTAATCTGATGAGGTGCTACGTCCCATTCTGTCCATACCAGTTCATCATGACGGTACATAGCATACTGATATTCAATCGTGTCAATATTAGTGTCGGGACACAGCACTTCACATTCCCACAGCTTTCCGTCGCAAGTCTCCAGCCGCTCTTCCTTCACCAGTTTCTTCTGTCCCTTCTTGTCTATTTTAGCAATACGAATACGCAAGTCTTCTCCCCATTGGGTCTGATACTCTATGTTGAAACGAAAATTCATGTTTTTTTAGCTTAGTTAGGTTTCTTTTTGCAAAGATAATACAAAAAATCGAGTAAGTGAATAAAATGAAAACTGTATTTTTTCGTACATGATAATTTGATGGTGCCGTAAGATTGAGTCCATCCATTTTTGTGCTATCTCATCCCTGTTTCTTGATATACACAACATGGCTTCCATTGCCTTTTCGTGTGATACAGCTGTTGGGGTTGTCGGCAAATTTCCTCAGTTCCATCTTCGCCTTGGTCTGTCCAAGCCCTGTCAGCCCTACATAGTCGCTCACGGTAATGAAAGGCTGGTTTTCCAGATACTGCATCGCCTTTTGAAATCGTTCCTCCTCTGTGCTCTCAATCTTTCTGATAGTCTTGATACCCCTGCTCTTGTTCAGCTCGATGTCGTGGCGAAGACTTTTGAGCCATTGCTGGTCGGTCAGGAAATTCACCCCTTTGATTTCCACGTCTGTCGTGTTGTAGCGCTCTCCTCGCTGTTTCAGGATCTCTGTCTCACTCTCTTTCTTCATGCCCAGTTTGACAGAGAAAATGCCCAGCCCGTCAATCTTGACGGAGTCGCCTCTGAGAAAGGCAAGCCCGATGGTTTTGGCCATCCCTGCAATCACAGCCTGAATGGTGCCGCCCTGAAGCATCGTGACCTTCTCCATCATATGAAGAAACTCCTCATTCGTCATCTGTCCGCAATAGTCAACTTTGGGATAGACTTTCCGTTCGCCAGTGTTCTGCATGTCTGGCAACTCCCTAAAAGTATAGTTCATATCGACCCTTATATTTTTCTTATATATTAATAATGTGTAAAAATCTTTTTTTTCTTGTTCCCAACCTTGCTCCCGTCCTCTTTTTTTCGTATCTTTGTATATAATTTGGAACAGAAGCCGTTCGTTGCCACAAAGATACGGCATTTTTCAAAAACGTCCAAATTTTCTTCGGTCAAAGCCTTTGACCTTGTGGTTCTGTTCATCGTCTTTCCCGTCTCAACCATCGTTTATAGGGTCTCGAGCTATATTCGGGATGATGCTATGGTGTGACTCATGCGTATGCTGCGGTATGCCACCTTCAATTACTCGGGCTTCACTCGTAGGTGTTGACGAGCATCGTTTGCCAGAGTGGGTGAGTAGCGTATTCGTAAGTCGATGGGCTGTGTTCGCTTGAGACAGCGAGTAGAGTATGGTGATGCCGTAGCTTGTTTGTTCTGCATCGATGTTCCTACGCATGAGAATCATGTGTTGAAGGGAATCGGCGTGCAAGGCAAAAAAAGAGAACTAAAATTTGCCCGTTTAATCTTTTCTCTCACATTACCATCGATTCTACGAACGAGACCTTACGAGGCTCTTGTGATATGTTGCAGTCAGCAACGTGAAAATCCGTGTCATCCGTGAGAAAAAATCTCAAATTCCCTAGAGCCGCCCAAAGCTCCTTTCTTTACCTCCCGTCCTTTCTGTGTGCGAATCAAAATCATCGCTCAATCAATCCGTAGTCCGTTGTCCGTAGTCCGTTGTCAGCTTTCAGCTAATTATCAACTTTCAACTTTCACTTTTCAATTCGAAACTCTGTTGTCAGTAGTCCGTTGTCAGCTTTCAGCTAATTCTCAAATGTCATTTTTATGAAACTCCGTTAAAAATTTTGTTGTGTTAGATGAATTTAATATCTTTGTACACAAAATAATGATTATGGCAACATCAGTACCCCTTTCACCATTAAATCAGGACATGGTTTCTCCCATCGATGCTTTGTGGGCATTGTATCGTTCTCAGAACAAACGAGTACGTAAGGCTTTTCGGGTGCGCATCTTAGCTGAGGAGGAAAAAGAGAATGAGAAGGTCAAGATGGCTGCTTATGAACAGAATCTGACCGTAGCGGAGCGAGAAGCTGCATATCAGTTGGCGGACAAGATAAAAAAGGGGGTTGATGATGTACAGAATGCTGTTTGTGAACACAGACCTTTAGGTCGTAGTGCGGAAGATTTTCTTTTGGAGATACAGCGGGATTGTGAATGAAAGTTGCAGTTTACACCCATCCCGAATTTGAACGTTAGTTCAAGCGTTACAGGAAGAAATACCATTCTCTTGTAGATGATTATGCCGCATTTCTAAAGACAATAAAAGAAAATCCGCTGTCAGGTGTCGATTTAGGCAATGGCGTGAGAAAAGTTCGAATGGGTGTTGCCTCAAAGAGGGGAGGAAAGAGTGGCGGCATGCGCGTTATCACATATTTGCTACGTCAATTAGACACAGAAAATATTGACGTTACATTACTCTATATGTATGACAAAAGCGAAGTTGGCAATATTTCCGATGATTTCATTGCCTACTTGTTAAAGCACTAAACCTTTATACACCAAAGGTTGTGGTAGTCGTCAAAACAACCTCAACTCTCAACTTTCAATTCTCAACTTTCAATTCGAAACTCTGTTGTCTGTTGTCAGTTGTCCGTTGTCAGCTTTCAGCTAATTCTCAACTTTCAATTTTCAATTCGAAACTCTGTTGTCAGTTGTCCGTTGTCCGTTGTCAGCTTTCAGCTAAATCTCAATTCTCAATTTCCAATTCGAAACTCTGTTGTCCGTTGTCCGTTGTCTGTTGTCCGTTGTCAGCTTTCAGCTAACCTGTCTTAAACTTTGTTAAAATCATCTTTTTTAACAAATTCTCCCCTCACTTTAGTTCTTATTCCTAAATTTATTCCTATCTTTGTATTCTGAAAGCAAATCCTCTTGCTTTTCTAGTAAGAAAAGGGCTTTCAAGAGACATACAGAGTTTATGTGCATCAGCTCTCGACCGGATATCCAAGTTCCGCCAGCTCAAAAAGTTGACGATGCCGTAGGCGTGCCAGAACGCAAGTGGTTTGTCGCGATGGTGGGACGAAACACAGAAAAAGCCAGCAGAGAGCGCCTTCAACTTTTAGGCTACGAATCCTATGTAGCCACTCAGAATGAGATACGCGTCTGGCGCACTGGTCAGAAAAAGCAAATCGAGCGCGTGCTCATCTCCAACCTCATTTTCATCCACGTGACAGAGCGTGAACGCCGCGAAGTCGTCAAGCTTCCCTTCATCAAGTACTTCTTGACAGATAAATCGAGTCATGCCAACGACTTTGGAAGACATCCCCTCGCTGTCATCCCCGACAGCCAGATGGACATGCTCCGCTTCATGCTCTACAATGCCGACAGTCCCGTCACCTTCACCGCCGCCCCCCTCCACTTGGGCGACCGCATCCGTGTTGTTCGCGGCCAACTCACAGGGCTCGAAGGCCAAGTCGTCCGTGAAGGCAACAGCACCAGCCTTGCTGTCACCCTCGACCTCCTCGGCACAGCCAAAGTCACCATCTCCCCCGAAGACATTGAGAAAATCGCATAGGCAAACTTCCCAAGAAGAAGTAGTGTGATCCATTGATGACCTATATGATAAAAATGAGATTACCAATATCTCAGACACCAATCTTCGTAACTTGATTTCAGAAATAGAAAAATCATAACTTATCACTCTTTAAAAAGGGAGCCCTGAGGTTATCTTAAGTTTAGAAAGTTGGTCCCAAGTATACAACTTTCAATTCTCACTTAGATAAGATTCTCAATTCGACAACCGTTGACTGTTGTCAGCTTTCAGCTAAGTTTTCAATTATCAAACGCAAGTTCGGCGTAGCCAATTCTCAACTCTCAATTAGCTAACTGTTGTCCGTTGTCCGTAGTCTGTTGTCAATTAAAAAATAGGGTGCGGTGGTCACACCTCTCATTCTTCGGTTCAATAGTGTGGCCACCAATCCCGTTCCACCCAAACTAATCGAGGTAATTTCCTTCAAATTTACTCAAAATTTCCTTT
>CAJGCU010000088.1 GCA_904501945.1 uncultured Bacteroidaceae bacterium | reverse complement strand
TACTCGACCATTGCACTCCTGAAGCACAACCTTTGCAATAGTGCTTGAAACAGGAGCATGGTGATCATACTGCATTGAAGAAGTTGCGCGACCTGAAGTGATAGTACGAAGTGCTGTCACATAACCGAACATCTCACCAAGTGGAACCATAGCTCTAACAATACGAGCGCCTGAACGAGCATTGTCCATACCTTCTACCTGGCCACGACGTTTGTTAAGGTCACCAATCACATCACCCATGTTCTCTTCTGGAGTAACAACTTCAAGTTTCATGATTGGCTCCATCAATACAGGCTTAGCCTGAGCACATGCATTCTTATAAGCCTGGCGAGCTGCGATTTCAAAAGACAACTGGTCAGAGTCAACTGGATGGAAGCTACCATCAACAAGAGTTACTTTCAGGCTATCCATTGGGAATCCGCCAAGAACGCCATTTTTCATTGACTCAGCAAATCCCTTCTGAACAGCAGGAATGAATTCCTTTGGAACGTTACCGCCTTTAACCTCGTCAACAAACTGGAGACCAGTTCCTTCAAAGTCGTCATCAACTGGACCAACGTTCACAATGATATCAGCAAACTTACCGCGACCACCAGACTGCTTCTTGTACACTTCACGGAGATTAACCGTCTTAGAAATAGCTTCCTTATAGTTAACCTGTGGCTTACCCTGATTACACTCAACCTTGAATTCACGCTTCAGACGGTCGATAATGATGTCAAGATGAAGCTCACCCATACCAGAGATAATAGTCTGTCCAGACTGCTCATCAGTCTTCACTGTAAATGTTGGGTCCTCTTCTGCAAGCTTAGCAAGACCAACAGAAAGTTTGTCAAGGTCTTTCTGAGTTTTTGGCTCAACAGCAATACCGATAACAGGATCAGGGAAATCCATTGTTTCAAGAACGATTGGAGCATCCTCATCACAAAGTGTATCACCCGTGTGGATATCCTTCAGACCAACAACCGCACCAATGTCACCAGCGCCAATTACTTCTACAGGGTTCTGGTGGTTAGAGTGCATCTGGAACATACGTGAAACACGTTCCTTCTTGCCAGAACGAGTGTTGTATGTATATGAACCAGCTTCCATCTTACCTGAATAAACACGGATGAAAGTCAAGCGGCCTACATATGGATCTGTTGCAATCTTAAACGCAAGAGCTGAAGTCTTCTCTTCCTCAGATGGCTTACGGCTTTCTTCCTCCTTCGTGTCTGGATTAGTACCTGTCACAGCCTCTGTGTCAAGTGGTGAAGGAAGAAACGCACAGATATAGTTCAGAAGAGTCTGCACACCCTTGTTCTTAAATGAAGAGCCACAAAGCATTGGAGTTGCAGCAAGAGCGCATGTTGCCTTACGAATCGCAGAAAGAATTTCTTCTTCTGTAATTGTTGAAGGATCGTCAAAGAACTTCTCCATGAGAGCGTCATCAAACTCTGCCACAGACTCGAGCATCTTGTTACGCCACTCTTCAGCTTCGTCCTTAAGGTTCTCGGGAATATCAATGATTTCAAATTCAGCACCCTGAGTTTCATCGTTCCAGATGATTCCGTGCATCTTGATGAGGTCAACGATACCCTTGAAGTTCTCCTCGGCACCGATAGGAATAACTACTGGTACAGGATTTGCGCCAAGCACTTCCTTCATCTGACGCACTACCTCATAGAAGTCTGCACCAGAACGGTCCATCTTGTTCACATATCCGATACGAGGAACGTTATACTTGTCAGCCTGACGCCAAACGGTCTCAGACTGTGGCTCAACACCACCTACTGCGCAGTATGTAGCAACAGCGCCGTCAAGCACACGGAGTGAACGCTCCACCTCTGCAGTAAAGTCGACGTGCCCCGGAGTGTCAATCAAATTAAACTTATACTTGTTGTCATTCCAAGTCCAGTAAGCTGTTGTTGCCGCAGATGTGATAGTGATACCACGTTCCTGCTCCTGAGCCATCCAGTCCATTGTTGCTGAACCATCGTGAGTCTCACCAATCTTGTGAGTCTTACCTGTATAGAAAAGGATACGTTCAGAAGTTGTTGTCTTTCCGGCATCGATGTGCGCCATGATACCGAAGTTGCGCGTAAGATGCAAATCTTGCTTTGCCATATCTTTTTTACCTTTATTTTTGACGTGTTAATTAGAAGCGGAAGTGTGCAAATGCACGGTTAGCCTCAGCCATGCGGTGCATGTCCTCCTTGCGCTTGAATGCGCCACCCTGCTCATTAAAAGCATCCATAATTTCAGCAGCGAGCTTGTCTGCCATACTCTTACCTGAACGCTTACGAGCAAAAGAGATAAGATTCTTCATAGAGATTGCCTCTTTGCGGTCTGGACGAATCTCTGTTGGCACCTGGAATGTGGCGCCACCGATACGACGGCTCTTCACCTCCACTTGTGGAGTAATGTTATCAAGAGCCTTCTTCCAGATTTCGATTGGAGACTTCTCCTCGTTCTTCATCTTGTTTTCTACATTCTTAAGAGCCGTATAGAAGATGGTGTATGCCACGCTCTTCTTTCCGTCGTACATGAGGTTGTTAACGAACTTTGTAACCTTCACATCTCCGAAAACTGGATCTGGAAGTACCACACGCTTCTTTGGTTTAGCTTTTCTCATTTTTTTGTTTGATTTAATCTTTTTTTAGTCTGAGGCTGCATTTTGTGTGTGTCTTCAACGCCCACTCAAGGGCATTTACTCAACCCTTCAAGCATTTCCGTCAAACCAAACGTTGTGAAAAAACTGTTTTCTTTTTTGTTGTAAAGAAAGGATTACTTCTTAGCCTTTGGACGCTTAGCACCATACTTTGAACGGCGCTGTGTACGGCTTGCTACACCTGCCGTATCAAGTGCACCGCGAATAATGTGATAACGTACACCAGGAAGGTCCTTCACACGACCACCACGCACGAGCACGATTGAGTGCTCCTGAAGGTTGTGTCCTTCTCCTGGAATGTAAGAGTTCACTTCTTTCTTGTTTGTCAAACGAACACGAGCGACCTTTCTCATCGCTGAATTAGGCTTCTTTGGGGTTGTTGTGTAAACACGTACGCATACTCCACGACGCTGAGGACATGAATCCAATGCAGGAGACTTGCTCTTGTCTACCAACACCTTACGGCCTTTTCTTACCAATTGTTGAATAGTAGGCATTTTGTTTAATTTTTTTATTATGATTATTATTAATTATTGTCATTCTGTCGAGTGCCCACCCTTTCCCTTCCCACAGAAGTGGATTTCTGCTTTGTGGTCAGCTACTCGCTTTGCTTCGTGCTAAATTTACGTATCGTATCCGTCATCAACCCTCAAAATCACCAACAGGAGGCATCTTTACACGATACTAAGGCGCCTAACAAAGGCACGCACTACTCCAAAAAGTGGTGCAAAGTTACACATTTTCTGTCAAACAACATATTTTAAAAGGGATTTATTTCCGCTCTTTCATCAAAAATAATTACTTTTTAATAATTTTTAACATTAAAAAAGCATCAAAAAGCAATATCGACATTACAAAAGCACACAAAAAGACATTCAAAATCACTCCTTTTCCACACCAAAGCCCTCCTCAAAGATGCACAAAACGACATAATTCTCGCAAAAGGAAGGTGACCCAATATACATTTATAATTTCCAATAAAAAATATGTACGCGCGGGAGAAACTCCCGCGCGCACATTTATTAAGCCTCCCCTTTCTTTATAGCGAAAGGAGCAATCGTACGTCCTTCACCCTGAGGATGTGCAAGCTGTATTACCCCAAATTGCTTTTCATACTTTTGAATATTCTCCTGAAGCGCCAAAAGCAGGCGCTTTGCATGTTCAGGCGCCATAATGATACGACTTTTCACTTGAGCCTTTGGCATACCCGGCATCATCTGAACAAAATCTGTTATCACTTCGCTACTTGAATGGGTGATGATGGCAAGATTGGAATATGTACCTTCTGCCACTTCCGGCTTCAGTTCTATCTGAAACTGCTGATTATTATTATCTTCCATAATTCTTTTTATTATAATTCATTTTTAGATATTTCTTTTATCTTCTTCTCTTCTTTATAACACTTCGGACTCCAGCATGTTTTCTTTACAGTCAGCAATCACTTTCCTGCTTCGCAAGCAATATTATTACACATTTTTTTCGCGACAATAGCATCAATAACTGCAACAGCCGTAATGTTGACGATATCACGTACACTACTTTCAAAGTCGGTGAAGTGAATTGGCTTATTGAGTCCCAACTGGATAGGGCCTATGATTTCCATATCGTCTCCACTCATAGCCTGCAGCATCTGATAAGTTGCGTTAGCCGAACTCAGATTCGGGAACACAAGCGTGTTGACATCCTTGCCAAAAAGTCGTGTAAAAGGATATTTCCTATCTCGAAGTTCACGGTTCATGGCAAAATTAACCTGAATTTCTCCGTCAACGGTCATTTCCGGATAATTCTGATGCAGATATTCCACAGCCGCATGTACGCTAGCAGGGCTTCCACAAGCGTCTGCACCAAAGTTTGAATAAGAAAGCATAGCCATAACCGGTTCTCGATTGAAGAATCGGACTGAATGCTCCGCCAAACGAGCCACATCAATAATAGTTTCCGTGTCTGGATGTCGGTTGATAAGCGTGTCAGCTAAGAAATACGTACCATTTTTGGAATTGAGTATATGCATCGTTGCAAAGTGATTATATTCGGGGCGTATGCCTATAACATCCTTCGCCACTTTTATGGTGTTGCTGTATTTCGTATAAAGTCCAGTGATGAAAGCATCCGCCTCACCAGTTTCAACCATCATCATACCAAAATAGTTACGCTCAAACATCTTATCGTTCGCCTCCTCAAACGTATAACCTTCGCGGCTCTTCTTTTCCGTGAGAATACGGGCATAGCGTTCACGACGCTCTGCCTCACGGTCATGCCTCAAGTTGACTATTTCTATTCCCTCAAGCGAAAGTTCCAGCTCTGCCGCCTTCTTGGTTATCATCTCATCATTACCAAGAAGTATTGGCTGACAGATGCCTTCCGCCTTTGCCTCAACCGCCGCCTTAAGCATATTAGGATGGATGCCTTCCGCAAAAACTACTCTCTGCGGATTAGAACGTGCCGTATCCATGAGCTGACGAGTTAATTTTGACTCATATCCCATCAACTCTTTGAGATGCAAGCAATAAGCATCCCAATCAGTAATGTTTTTACGCGCCACTCCCGACTCAATAGCGGCTTTTGCCACAGCCATCGATACCTCGGTGATAAGACGTGGGTCAACTGGCTTCGGAATGAAATAATCTGGGCCGAATGAAAGATTATTCACCTTGTAGGCTTCGTTCACCACATCTGGTACAGGTTTCTTGGCTAATGCAGCAATTGCACGCACAGCTGCGAGCTTCATTTCCTCGTTGATAGCCGTAGCCTCCACATCAAGCGCACCACGGAATATATAAGGGAAACCTATTACGTTATTGATTTGGTTTGGGTAGTCACTTCGACCAGTTGACATGAGCACATCTGGCCGAGAATCCATCGCATCCTCGTAAGAGATTTCCGGGATAGGGTTAGCAAGCGCAAACACGATTGGAGATTTCGCCATAGAACGCACCATGTCCTGAGTAAGAACATTTCCCTTAGAAAGGCCAAGGAACACATCTGCACCTTGCATCGCCTCTGCAAGTGTATGCACATCTCGCCGGTCTGTCGCAAACATACGCTTTGACTCCGTCAAACCTTCACGCTCAGAAGTAATTACGCCCTTTGAATCAAGCATTACGATATTCTCGACTCTTGCACCAAGCGCAACATAGAGTTTTGTACAAGAAACTGCAGCAGCGCCAGCTCCGTTCACCACAATCTTCACATCTTCAATCTTTTTGCCCGCCACTTCAAGCGCATTGAGAAGACCTGCGCTGGAGATGATTGCCGTACCATGCTGGTCATCATGCATGACTGGAATATCAAGTTCCTCTTTCAAACGACGCTCTATCTCAAAGCATTCTGGTGCTTTAATGTCTTCCAGATTAATTCCGCCAAATGTTGGTGCGATAGCCTTGACTGCCTCTACGAACTTATCAACATCCTTTTCGTTCACTTCGATGTCAAAAACATCTATGCCTCCATATATCTTGAAAAGAAGACCTTTTCCTTCCATCACGGGCTTTCCGGCTACCGCTCCAATGTCACCCAGTCCCAGTACAGCCGTACCGTTGGAAATTACAGCAACAAGATTGCCCTTTGCCGTATATTTATAGGCATCTTGTGGGTTCTTCTCTATTTCCAGACAAGGCTCCGCAACTCCTGGCGAATACGCCAGCGAGAGATCCGTCTGTGTGCTATAAGGTTTAGTTGGAACAACTTCTATTTTTCCTGGCTTTCCCTGTGAATGATAAAGCAAAGCCGCTTCTTTACTAATCTTTACCATAATCTTTTACCCTTTATTAAAAAACTAACGTCTGGCAAAGTTACGCTTTTAAATTTCTTAAAGCACCATTCTCTTCATAAAATTTTCAAAAACAGTCCCGTCCAGAACAATATTCCAAGCAAATGCAACAAAAGCCCATCTGCTATCTGCTTGTAAACACAATGAAAGCAACCCACAATGGAATCGCTTTCACTCTATTTTCAATCAATTCTCTCTAAGGTTATGATTTCAGTTTCAATGCAATCATACCAGCAAGCGTCATCAGCATCATGCCTGGCAATCCCGTAACGAAATCCTGAAAAGCGAAAGCTGCACCTACGAAAGGCCACTCCATCAAACCAACCAGCAGCCACGAAGCGACAACGGCCAGAAGAGGATTAATTTTAATCGCCCTTGTATTCTTATCCATAAGCCAAGCAGCCACGACGCTCAAAACGGCTCCCTTCAGCATCATATCAGGAACCATCACCAAAGCTGGAGCGTCAAAAAGCAGATAACCCGCCAATGGAGTCATCACAGCAGTCAGCAATCCAAAACGCCAACCATAGCACAATGCGCCACAAAGGGTAAAGACATATATTGGCAGAAACATGACACCACCTCCTGGAACAAGGTGGAACAAATGCGGAAGAGCTATGTTAGCTCCTATAAAAAGCGCAGCTTTCAGATAAGAGCTGGCTGTTGTAAGTTGAAGTTGATTGTTCATATTAGTAAAAAGATTATCATTCGGCGACAAAGATAGTGTTTTTGCATCTATCTACAAAAAAAGCCTTATATTTTTTTTCAAAGACAACAAAGAACCCTTCAAACAGGTATACTTACATGCCCAAATGCCAGAATTCCACAGACACAAACATCCCCAAGACTACTTACTGGTAATGTGGAGGAAACGTGTAATCTTGCTACCAAGACTGCGGTCCTTGTTGTCGATATAAGCATCGAGAATACGCGTTTTCCTGTCAAGAGGAATGACATCATAGTCTGCGATAGAAGCAGGAATGAGGGTGCTATGCCCTTCACGAAGTAAGATTTCGTCTTGGGTAGCCCGTATCCGAATCTTGCAATCGCCCTTAATACACATGCTAATGATAAAACTATCGTATTTGACGAGATTGCGATGGAATGGCTCTGACAGTTCCGTGACACGGACGCTAAAATAAGGCGAATCAATGACCCGATTAGCACGATTGTTCAAATTGCTGTATTGTGTACGATAATCGTCTTCCACATGAAAATCCAATGCTTCTGCAGCCAGTTCCGTATGCAGTTCACGAGGCTTTCCATCCATACCTGGACGGTTATAGTCAAAAATGCGATAAGTAACGTCAGACGACTGCTGCACCTCGGCCAACAATATACCGCCGCAGATAGCATGCACTCGACCAGCAGGCAAATAGAACACATCTCCAGCCCTCACTTCGTGCTTCGCCAGCACCTCTGTCACTGTGCCATCCGCCACCTTTTTCTTATATTCTTCCGGACTTATCTCATTCTTGAAACCAGCATATAAAAAACTACCAGGCTTGGCATCTATAACATACCAGATTTCACTCTTGCCAAACTTCCCATGAACCCGCTGCGCCATACCATCATCAGGATGCACCTGAATGCTCAAGTCCTGCTCTGCATCAATGAACTTAACGAGAAGAGGCAGTTGATTTCCATATTTCTTTGCCACAGCATCGCCAAGGATGGCTTCAGGAAAACGAGAGAGCACATCGGTGAGAAGCTGTCCAGCAAATGCACCATTGCTAATGACACTGGTACTTGACGGAACAGCACTGACCTCCCAGCTTTCGCCTATGGGAGCATCATCAAGAGGTAGTCCTTTGTATGGACGCAAACGTTTTCCACCCCACACAATAGCATGGAGATTCGGCTCAAACAGGAATGGATAGAGTTTTTCCATCTTCTCTTTTTCTTATGCATTGCAAAGGTAATGAAAAAAGTGAAATTAGAAAAGTTAAACAAGAAAAATCCATATTAATAAGTATTATAGCAGAAAACCGCCAGTTTTTTTTGATTATCACATTTTTTAAGTACCTTTGCAAACGAAGATGACTGTCTCGTACCAACGGGCCAACACAACATTCATATATTATTCACACTAAAATTTTATATTACTATGGCTTACAAAATTATTGAAGTAGAGGGCATTGGCCCTGCGTATGCTGAGAAGCTGCAAGCTGCAGGCATCAAGACAACAGAAGAATATCTGGAGAAATGCGCAACTCCAGCTGGACGCAAGGCATTGGCAGAGGAAACAGGTATCAGTCCTAAGCTCATCCTCACATGGGCAAACCACTCTGACCTCTTCCGCATCAACGGTATCGCTGGTCAGTTTGCAGAACTGCTCGAAGCAGCAGGCGTGGACACCGTGAAGGAATTCCGTCACAGAGTTGCAGCTAACCTTCAGTCCAAACTCGTGGAAGTAAACGAAGAAAAGAACCTCTGCAACCGCGTGCCAAGCGTATCAGAACTGGAGAAGATGATTGCTCAGGCAAAGGAACTACCAGTTATTTTGACATACTAAAATAACACACCTCCACACAGCAAGGGATTGTGCCAGTCAACACAGTCCCTTGTTTTATTTCATCGCTGTTACGCTACACCCTGCAACATATTTATGATGACGGACACGACGTAATTTTATTGTCCAGCCGAGCGAAAACTCATCATCTTCAGAATCACCCACGACACAGATTAGCACTTTTTTCAGCAGGCTGCTTCACGGGCGATTACAGGGATTTGGATCATCGATTTTGAGGCATTTTTTATTA
>CAJGCU010000087.1 GCA_904501945.1 uncultured Bacteroidaceae bacterium | reverse complement strand
CGTCAACCCATCTTATACAGAAGAAAACAGCAACGGATGGAGTGGAAGTGTTCCTGATCACGCGAACTATAACCGCAAGGATATGGTTGAGTACTATCAGGCAACATTTGACCACTATCAGACTATCTACAGCTTGCCAGCCGGTACTTACGAGGTGGCTCTGAACTGCTTCACTCGCATTCCTTCTTATATCAATGGCGGTGTGGCTGCACAGGCAGACCTCGATTCTCTCTTGACAGGCAAGAAGGACAAGATTCAGAGTGCATTCGTTTATGTGAAGGTTGGTGAGAAGACTTACTCTGAGCCATTCCGCCTCATCTCTGAAGGTCGCCGCGCAGACAAGACGCTCATCGAGTCAAGCTTCACTGCAATCTCTGACTCTCTGACGGCTGGGGCTGACTCTGTGACAACTTACGTGCCTAACAACATGCAGACTGCTGGTGCTTGCTTCGAGGAGACTGATGCTGACGGCAATGCGCTCAGCGACGAGCAGAACTATGTGGTTCGTGTAGTCTTTACACTTGAAGAGAAGTCTGACATCGTTATCGGTGCAAAGAACAGCTCTAATGGTACTTGGGCTATCTGGGACAACTGGAAGTTGACAAGCTTCGGCGTATCAAGTACAAAGACTGAGTCTGGTGACCCATCTTTCATCGATGGTGTAGGAACAGCTGATGATGCAACTCCTGTTGCTATTTACACTACAGCTGGTGCACAAGTCAATACACTCCAGAAGGGTTTCAACATCGTGAAGTTCTCTGACGGCTCTGTGAAGAAAGTGCTTGTGAAGTAACCATTTCTTGATATGAATAAAGAGGCGCAAGGTTTCGGCTTTGCGTCTCTTTTGTTTTCTGGTGGTGACACGCCATGCTGATTTAGCTCCTTGCAATTTCCTTCATTTATCTTCCTGTTTTTCGTGCTTGTAAGAACCTTAAAACAGGTGAGAGTCTCACCTATACCCCAGGTGAGACTCTTACCTATACCATAGGTGAGACTCTTACCTGTTTTGAGGGAAAAGGGCATTGAGAAAAATACTTCCTCGTTTTTTTATGTCTATAGCTGCCTTTTATAAAAAAACCTTCAATTTTTCTTTCTTTCCTCCTTTTTTCTTATCTTTGCACAAATAACCTATCTTAAACGACTACAACATGAAAACAGACATCGAAATTGCTCGTGAATGCAAGCTGAGCAACATTGAGGAGATTGCCCAATATATTCAGATTCCTGTGGGGGAACTGGAGATGTACGGCAAGTACATTGCAAAAGTACCTAATCGTTTGATTGACGAGGAAAAGGTGAAGAAGAGCAACCTGATTCTGGTCACAGCTATCACGCCTACGAAAGCAGGCATCGGCAAGACGACGGTGAGCATTGGACTGGCGCTGGGACTGAACAAGTTGGGCAAGAAGGCTGTGTGCGCCTTGCGTGAGCCATCGCTGGGACCTTGCTTCGGCGTGAAGGGAGGGGCTGCTGGAGGCGGATATGCGCAGGTGTTGCCCATGGAGAAGATTAACCTGCACTTCACGGGTGATTTCCATGCGGTGACTTCGGCACATAATATGATTGCTGCTTTGCTGGACAACTATATCTATCAGCATCGTGAAGAGGGATTTGCGTTGAAGGAGGTGCTGTGGAAGCGTGTGCTGGATGTGAACGACCGCAATCTGCGCTATGTGGTGACGGGATTGGGTGCGAAGACTGACGGCATCACGGCTGAAAGCGGATTTGACATTACGCCTGCCTCTGAAATCATGGCTATTCTGTGTCTGTCGAAGGATATTGACGACTTGCGTCGTCGCATTGGGAATATAATTCTTGGCATTAAGACCGACGACACACCTTTCAGAGTGAAGGACATGGGTGTGGATGGAGCTATTACGGTGCTGCTCATGGATGCCATCAGTCCTAATCTGGTGCAGACAACAGAGCAGACCCCAGCCTTCGTGCATGGTGGACCTTTTGCCAACATTGCCCATGGATGCAATACGGTTATTGCGACACGCATGGCGATGACGTTCTCTGATTATGTGGTGACTGAGGCTGGTTTTGGTGCAGACCTCGGTGCGGAAAAGTTCTTCAACGTGAAGTGTCGCAAGAGCGGATTGCAACCTAAGCTCACGCTTATCGTTGCGACAACTCAGGGATTGAAGATGCACGGAGGTGTATCTGTTGATAAGATTAAGGAGCCTAATGCAGAAGGACTTATTGAAGGATGCAAGAACCTTGACCGTCACATCGCCAATATGCGAGGCTTTGGACAGAACGTGGTGGTGGCTTTCAACCGTTATGCTACCGACACGGACGAGGAAATCGAATTGCTGCGTCGTCACTGCGAGGAGCAGGGAGTAGGCTTCGCTGTCAACAATGCCTTTATGCAAGGTGGTGAAGGGGCGAAAGAACTCGCTCAGCTGGTCATCGACACCATTGAACAAAAGCCATCAGAGCCGCTCAAACTGACTTATGAAGATGCGGATGACATCAAGACGAAGATAGAGAAAGTGTGCAGCAACATTTATGGAGCAACTGGCGTGACTTATGGTAAGGCTGCCGAAAAGATGCTGGTACGCATCAAGAAGCTGGGCATCGAGAATTATCCAGTCTGCATAGCTAAGACGCAGTACTCTTTCTCAGCTGACCAGACGCGCTATGGTTGTCCGACAGGCTTTAATATCAACATTCGTGACCTTGTCATCAATGCTGGTGCTGAAATGATTGTGGCCATTGCAGGAGACATCATGCGCATGCCAGGACTCAACAAGTCGCCTCAGGCTGAACGCATCACGATTGTTGACGGACTTATTGAAGGTTTGTCTTGATAAGTGAAAAACTCGGTTACAGACTTAACTGCTCAGAAAGTAACCATACAACTCAAAACCGCTTGTAGCATCATACCCATCGGGACCCCTTGTCGGGACTTGATGGGTACGTTTTTCAGTGGGCATTCATCGAGGCAACGGTAAGGACATAACCTTTGTCAAGATGCTCCTCGGTATGGAGTAACACATTATTATATTTAAAAAGGAGATTTTTCAAATCGTCGTCTATGCCGCGTCCCGTGAGTTTGACGATAGCTTCTTTCTGTGTCCAGAATCGGGCGAACTCAATATCAGGATTAGGTGCATTGGCTACCTGAGCGAACTCTTGTTCGTTGAGCACATGGCGTGCCAGCGCCTCCTTGTATCTGCCGATGCGTTCGATGTCTATGCCTACAGGATGGTCAGACACTACGCAAGCAACGGCATGGCGGCAATGGCTCATGTTGAAATGTATCGTTGGATGCTGGGCAAGAGCAGGCTTGCCGTGCTCGCCGATGGTGAAAGGGTTTAGGTCGCTGATGTCATACACCTCCGATAAGGCTTCTTGCAGCAGCAGATAGGCGAAAGCGCATTCTTTCTGCCCCTGCTCATGCTTGAAACGCAGAGCCTTCTCGCGTCTCCAGTCGGGTAGTTTAGCTATGGCACGACGCAGTTCATCGGGAGTGATGATGTCAAGCTGTTCGTTGATAAATACTTTCATAGTTTCTCTCCGCAGTGCTTGCAGTAGTTGGCTTTTGTGTCTGTCTTCTCCATGCATCGCGGACATCGTCCGTTCTTTCCCTTTTTTCGGCTTTCGTCAATCATGGTTGCCGACACGATGCCCGTTGGAACAGCGATGATGGTGTAACCGAGAATCATGACGATGCCTGAGAGAATACGCCCTGTGAGAGTAATAGGGGTGATGTCGCCATAGCCGACGGTGGTGAGAGTGACGATAGCCCAGTAGATACTCGTGCCGATGTCAGTAAAGTGTGTGTGTGGCTGTCCGCCTTCCACCATAAACATGAGTGTGCCGAGAATCGTTACCAGTATGAGTACGAAGAGAAAGTAAACCGTTATTTTTTTCAGGCTCAGACGTATGCTTTGCAAGAGTAAATATCCTTCGTTGATGAAGCTGAAAAGTTTAAGCACACGGAATATGCGTATGAGACGGAATGTTCGCAGAACGAAGAAATAACGTGTGCTGGACATGCCCGGTATGAAAGATAGATAGAGTGGGAGTGTGGCCAGCAAATCGATGATGCCGAAAAAGCTGAAAGCATAGTCTTTCGGCTTAGGGGAACAGTAGATGCGCAAGATGTATTCAATCGTGAAGAAGAATGTCAGCACATATTCCAATATGGTAAGCGCGTCTTTGAAACGTCCTGCAACAGTTGGGAGCGTTTCGACAAAAGCGACCAGCAGGCTGAGGATGATGGCAGCCATGACAGCAAAGTCAAATGTTTTTCCTGCGGCGCTGTCAGAGTGTGCCACGATTTCATACAGACGTGGCTTGTCTTTCAGAAGGGTTATGAGTCGTTTCATGTGGCAAAGATAGTGTTTTTTTTTGAGTTTTTAAGTTTTGGGGTTGTTTTTAAGGAATTAAAGGAAAGTAATGATGAAGTTAAGGGGGAGTTGTTCCTGTAATTGGAGTAGTTCGTTATTGCTTAATTCGTCCTTCGGAATGTTTGTTGTGCAAGCGATTGATTTTTCCAATTTTAATTAATGTTCTATATGAAAGAATCTTAGTCCTAAAATACATCTGCACATTTCTTCTTTTATTTTACACATCTTATTTTTAGATGTGCATTTTTAAGGTTTTTTTAAACTCATTCGTTAAAAATATGGGTAAACTCTTATGATTACGGCGCTTTTATTTGTTCAAAACACATTTTGTTGGTAACTTTGAAGCCGAAATTTGCACTCTG
This sequence comes from uncultured Bacteroidaceae bacterium, assembly GCA_904501945.1. Lineage (GTDB taxonomy): Bacteria > Bacteroidota > Bacteroidia > Bacteroidales > Bacteroidaceae > Minthosoma. The sequence goes on along the minus strand of CAJGCU010000087.1, from coordinate 4,670 downwards.
ATTAAAGGGTGTGCATTTTTATTGGGCTAAAATTAACACAGAATAATTCTAAGTGCACGTAATATTTTATCATACTCTGCACTGAGAGACAGAAAAATATGGCTAATGTAATACTTGACAGATTTCTAAAAAAGTCAACCTTCTCTTCTCAGGATGATTTCCAGAAGAATTTCGAGTTCATCGTTCCTGAGAACTTCAATTTTGCCTATGATGTGATGGACGAGTGGGCGAAAGAAACACCAGACCGTCTTGCGTTGCTGTGGTGCAACGACAAGGGGGTAGAACGTCGATTCACATTTGAGGATATACGTCGCGAGTCTAACAAGGTTGCGGGTTATCTGTCTTCATTAGGAATTGGGAAAGGTGATGTAGTGATGCTGATTCTGAAACGTCGCTATCAGTTCTGGCTGACGATGTTGGCGCTGCACAAGCTTGGTGCAGTTGCTATTCCCGCTTCTTTCCTCTTGACCAAGAAGGATATAGTCTATCGTTCGGACAATGCGGACATCAAGGCTATTGTTGCTTGTGGAGATGAAGAGATTATCTGCAATGTGGACAAGGCATATCCTGATTGCAAGACTTTAAAGTATCGTATTAGTATTGGCCCAATTGTTCCTGAAGGATGGGAAGATTTCAAGAAAGGTGTTGCTGCGGCTCAGGAATATACAGATGAAAGAAAGTCTGAAAACTCTGACTATAGCCTGATTTATTTCACATCGGGCACCAGCGGACAGCCCAAAATGGTGGCGCATGATTTTACCTATCCGCTTGGCCATATCGGAACAGCTGCTTATTGGCATAATCTGCATGTTGGCAGTTTGCATTTGACTGTGGCTGACACGGGATGGGCAAAGGCAACGTGGGGAAAGATGTACGGGCAGTGGATTGCCGGAGCAACGCTCTTTGTTTATGACCACGAGAAGTTTACTCCAGCCGATATTCTGGAGATGATAGGGAAATATCGTATCACAAGCTTCTGTGCTCCTCCAACAATCTATCGTTTCATGATTCGCGAAGATTTGACGAAGTTTGACCTCAGTTCGCTGGAACATGTGGCAACAGCAGGCGAAGCGCTCAATTCTGCAGTGTATGAGAAGTTCCTTGAGGTGACAGGTCTTGAAATCAAGGAAGGTTTCGGACAAACAGAAACAACCTGCCTCATTGCATCAACGCCATGGATGAAGACAAAACCCGGTTCTATGGGACGTCCTATGCCGCAGTACGATGTTCATCTGATTAAATTCGATGGTACCGAAGCAGCCGTAGGCGAACAAGGACAAATTGCCATTCGTGTAAATAATGGTAAGCCAGTCGGTCTTTGCTGCGAGTATTATCGTAACGAAGAGGCAACAGCAAAAGCATGGCACGATGGATTCTATTTCACAGGCGACCTTGCTTACAAGGATGAAGAAGGATACTACTGGTTTGTCGGACGCGCCGACGATGTCATCAAGTCTTCGGGTTATCGCATCGGTCCTTTCGAGGTAGAAAGTGCCTTGATGACTCACCCTGCAGTGGTGGAATGCGCTATCACAGGTGTGCCCGACGAGATTCGAGGCGCAGTAGTGAAGGCAACCATCGTTCTTGGCAAGGAGTGGAAGAGCAAGGCAGGCGAGAATCTGATAAAAGAGTTGCAAGACCATGTGAAGGTGAATACTGCTCCATACAAATATCCTCGTATCGTGGAATTTGTGGACGAACTGCCTAAGACTCAGTCTGGAAAAATTCGCCGTGTGGAAATCAGAGAGAACGACTGCAAGAAAGCCAAGACGCTATAATCAAAGCAAATCAGATGACAGAGGCAGAATGGATTGAGAAAGGCAAAGAGGCATATTCACGCATGGATTGGAAGGGATGCCTTGATTCTTATGCCGAAGCCATAAAGCTGAATCCGAATTCGGATGCTGTAGAATTGAGAAAGATGGCGATGGAAATCATCGAGTTCTACTGCAAGGATATCTACAATCCGTAAGAAAGTTTGAAGGTTAAAAATTAAGTTTGAAGGATAAAAAAATAAGGTATTAATATGGCAAAAATGAGAGGCGCTATCGTTGTCGATATCGAGCGTTGCAAAGGCTGCAACCTCTGCGCGATAGCATGTCCATTGAATCTTGTCACACTGAGTGCAACTGTCAACCACAAGGGTTATAACTATGCGGAACAGACAGACTGGGAAAAGTGCAATGGCTGTACAAGCTGTGCCATTGTCTGTCCAGACGGATGCATTACTGTTTACAGAAAAAAGGAGGAGTAAAAATGGACAACGGAAAGAACAACATTGAATTGCTGAAAGGCAATGAAGTAATCGCTAAAGCAGCAATCCGTTATGGCTATGACGGATTCTTTGGTTACCCTATTACCCCACAAAGCGAAGTGCTTGAGACACTTGCTCTCGACAAGCCTTGGGAGACAACTGGCATGGTTGTGCTGCAGGCTGAAAGCGAGTTGGCTTCTATCAATATGCTTTATGCAGCAGGAAGTACAGGTAAACTGGCGTTCACATCCAGCTCATCACCGGGTATTGCTCTGATGCAGGAAGGATTCAGCTATATGGCTGGCGTTGAGTTGCCTGGCGTTATTGTCAGCGTTGGTCGTGGAGGTCCAGGTCTTGGTACCATCCAGCCGGGTCAGGCAGACTATGAGCAAGCTGTCTATGGCGGTGGAAATGGTGACTATAGAGTGATTGTTCTTGCGCCAAACAGCGTACAGGAAATGTGTGACTGCATGGGAAAGGCAAAGGAACTGACTTTCAAGTGGCGTATGCCTGTCATCGTCTTGTCAGACGGTATGATTGGCCAGATGATGGAAAAGGTCGTTCTGCCTCCTTTCACTCCTCGCCGCACCGATGAGGAAATTGCCAAGCAGTGCCCATGGGCAACAAATGGTATCGGTCTGAAGAATCGCCAGTACAACTTCATCTCAACACTTGAGCTTGATGCCAAAGAGATGGAGGCACGCAATAAAAGAATGACTGCAAAGTACAATCAGGTTGAAGCAGAAGAGGTTGACTTTGAACTGTACAATGTAGATAGTGAAACAGAATACCTCATCGTGGCATACGGAATCTCTTCACGCGTAAGCATGAAGACATTGGAGATGCTGCGTGAGTCAGGTGTAAAAGTTGGCATGCTCCGTCCCAAGACGCTCTGGCCATTCCCTAACAAGAAAATCAACGAGTTAGCTGGACAGGTAAAGGGCATTCTCTGTGTTGAGCAGTGCGAGGGACAGATGGTGAAGGATGTTCGTCTTGCTACAGAAGGCCAGGCGCCAGTGTACCTGTCAGGTCGTTCAGGCGGTATGGTATCTTCGCCACAGGATGTGCTGGAAGACTTCCAGAAGATGGCAAGCGAATGCGCAACCAAGAGCTGCCCAAAAGGTTATTGGATGAAGTAAAACCTCAAAATCTCAAAAACCGCAATGATTACAAAAGAAGAACTCATTATACCCGAGAATAAAGTCTATGGCAAGCCCAGCTTGATGAACGATACACCTATGCACTACTGTCCAGGCTGTAGCCATAGCGTGGTGCATAAGCTTGTAGCCGAAATCATAGAAGAGATGGGCATGGAGGAAGACACTGTCGGAATCTGTCCTGTAGGCTGTGCTGTGTTTGCTTACCGCTATCTTAATGTTGACTGGATTGAGGCTGCTCACGGACGTGCACCAGCGTGTGCTACAGCAGTGAAGCGTCTCTGGCCTAACAAGCTTGTATTCACTTATCAGGGTGACGGTGACTTGGCCTGCATCGGAACTGGAGAAACTATCCATGCCATGAACCGTGGTGAAAACATTGCTATCATCTTCATCAACAATGCCATCTATGGTATGACAGGTGGACAGATGGCGCCAACCACACTGATGGGCATGAAGACATCAACTTGTCCTTATGGTCGCCAGGCAGACCTCCACGGATACCCTCTGCACATTACAGACTTGGCAGTGAACCTCGAAGGTACATGCTATGTGACACGTCAGGCTGTCAACACTGTAGCCAACATTCGCAAGACCAAGAAGGCAATCCGTCAGGCATTCGAGAACTCGATGAACAAGAAGGGCTGCTCAATCGTAGAAGTCGTATCTACTTGCGCTTCAGGATGGAAGCAGACACCAGAACAGGCAAATCAGTGGATGGTGGACAATATGTTCCCATACTACCCACTGGGCGACCTCAAAAATACTGTAACCGAATAAAACGATTCCGCAACTATGACAGAAGAAATTATCATTTCAGGTTTTGGAGGACAGGGCGTCCTCTCAATGGGTAAGATTCTTGCATACGCTGGAATCATGGAAGACAAAGAGGTGAGCTGGATGCCTGCATACGGACCAGAGCAGCGTGGTGGTACAGCCAACGTGACTGTCATCATCAGCGACGAGCCAGTCAGCTCTCCAATCATCAGCCAGTATGACACAGCCATCGTGCTCAACCAGCCATCACTCGAGAAATTCGAGCCACTGGTGAAGCCAGGCGGCACTATCATCTACGACGGTTACTCCATCATCCAGCCACCAACACGCAGCGACATCAACGTCTATCGTATTGATGCAATGGCTGAAGCTGCACGCACAGGCAACGCCAAGGTGTTCAACATGCTCGTGCTGGGCGGACTCATCAAGGCACGTCCTATCGCAACCGTTGAAGATGTCGTAAAGGGTCTCCGCAAGGCACT
>CAJGCU010000086.1 GCA_904501945.1 uncultured Bacteroidaceae bacterium | reverse complement strand
GTGAATTCGAAAGCACGAACGCCGCCATCATAACAAGCTTTGATTACTTTTTTAGCAATTTCTGCATTTTTATGGTAGAAGACAGGAACCATTCCCGTTTCTCCTATTTTTGCCATTACGGCAAGTTTATCGAATTTTGCCACTTTTTTATATGATTATGAATCAATAATTAACGCTGTACACGGCCATTTGCACTTCCGCCAGCCAATGCTTCTACCTCATCTGTTGAGACATGGTTGAAGTCACCGGGGATGGTGTGTTTCAGCGCTGATGCTGCAACGGCAAATTCCAGAGCTTCCCCTTGTGTGGGTTTGGTCAGCAATCCGTGGATGAGACCACCTGAAAAAGAGTCGCCTCCACCTACGCGGTCAATGATAGGGTTGATGTCGTAACGTTTACTTTGATAAAACTCTTTTCCATCGTAAATAAGAGCTTTCCAACCATTGTGGGTTGCAGAGAAACTTTCACGAAGTGTTGAAACCACGTATTTGAAACCGAATTCTTTAGCCATAGCTTTGAAAATACCTTCATATCCAGCTGCATCGGTTACGCCCGCTTCGACATCGGCATCTGGTTTAAATCCAAGGCAGAGTTCAGCATCTTCCTCGTTGCCTATACATACATCAACGTATTGCATCAAAGGTCGCATGACAGAGATTGCCTTTTCGCTGCTCCATAGTTTCTTTCGGAAATTAAGGTCACATGATATTGTAACGCCATGATTTTTTGCTGCTATGCACGCTTGTCTCAGGCATTCAGCGGAAGCGTCGCTGATGGCTGGAGTGATGCCTGACCAATGGAACCAATCTGCTCCTTCGAAAATCTTGTCGAAATCAAAATCTTCTGGTTTTGCTTCTGCAATGGCAGAATTGGCGCGGTCATAGATAACTTTGGAGGGTCTCATGCTTGCACCAGTTTCAGCATAATAAAGTCCGATGCGTTCACCACCACGAGCGATAAAGTTCGTGTTGACGCCATATTTGCGCAATGCATTTATTGCAATCTGTCCTATTTCGTGCTTGGGAAGTTTGCTTACAAACACACTTTCGTGTCCATAGTTAGCTACGCTTATACCTACGTTTGCCTCACCTCCACCAGGAATAATGTTGAACTTTTCCGCTTGAATGAAACGGTAGTTTCCTTCAGGTGAAAGGCGAAGCATGATTTCACCCATTGTAACAATCTTAGCCATGTTATTTTATGTTTTATGTATTCTGAAAAATGTTGTGCAAAATTAACTATTTTTTGTGAGAGAATGATGCTTTTTATGGCAAAAAATCAGGATTATGTTAAAAAATATTCTAATTAAAATTCTATGTGCTTTAAAAATACTATCTTTGTATGTTTTTAGATGAACAAATGCTTCGATGAGAGGTGGCGTTCCAAATTTTTGAAAGTAAATCATAGTCGTTCTTAGATTTTACATGAAGGTATGGAGATAAAATCCAAAATCCGTATAAAAGATATCGCAGAAAGAGCTGGAGTTTCAGTTGGTACCGTTGACCGAGTTATCCATGGTCGTAGTAATGTGTCACCTATTAGTTTGGAAAGAGTTCAGAAAGTTCTGGACGAGATAAATTTCACTCCTAATCATTACGCTTCAGCGTTAGCTTCCCATAATGTGCATCAATTTGCAGCTATTCTTCCAATGCACGAAGTTGACAGTTATTGGGCTCGTGTCGAAAGTGGATTGATGGATGGAGTTCGACGATTCAATGATTTTAAAATATCGTTCAAGATTTTTCGCTATGATCCATTCAATACGGAATCGTTCAAATATGAATGTCAGAGCCTTTTAGATGCGAATCCAGACACGGTTATTATTGGGCCGATTTTCAATTATAATATCATGGCCAATTTTACAGCTCGGCTTGACGAACGTAACATTCCTTATGCGTTGCTTGATTCAAACTGGCCAGAATTCAACCATCGTATCTTTTATGGCCAGGATTCATTGCGCAGTGGGGCATTTTCGGGTAGGATTATGTCATTGGCTATAAAATCAGACACTAAAAAAATAGCTCTTTTTAAAGTTCTGGGTGAAGGTCGTGTGGCAAGTCGTCAGCAGATGAATAGAGAAGTCGGTTTTAGAAAATATATAGAGGAGAATTGTCCTGATATTGAGATTGTTGATTTGAACCTTTATGCTTATGACAAGCAAGGAATGCGTGATATTATGCATGAATTCTTCACCAATAATCCAGACATCCGTTATGCATTGTCGTTCAACTCTTCCATACACATCATTGCAGATTTCCTGAGGCATGAAATGCCTGAGCATCCTCATGTGACGCTTCTTGGTTATGATGTCCTTAATGCAAATGTGGAATGCGTTAAGAATGGCTCTGTGGATTTTCTGATAGCTCAGCATCCGCAATCACAAGGACTTAATTGTTTTCGTTCTATGTTTAATTCATGTGTTCTGAAGATGGCTTTGCCTCGTGACCATTATATGGCAATAGAGTTGCTGACAAAAGAAAACATAGATTATTATAAAGATTAATTTTATTAACTGAAAATAAATTGACATGAAAAAAAATCATTCTTTTCAGATGTTTGCTCTGCTCTTGTTTGTTGTATTGCAGGCATCAGCACAAAAATCAGGGGTCCCTTTGGTGTATTCAGTTGAAAATACTGGGGCAAAATATGATGCTCCAAGTTTTTTTACGCCTTCTCAATTGCCAAGTGTTTCAACGCTTCCTAATCCATTCGTTTTTTCAGATGGGAAGAAAGAGGTGAAGAAATTCAAGCAGTGGACGAAACGTCGCGCAGAAATTGCTCAAGAGATTCAATATTATGAAATAGGGCAAAAGCCATCTGTCCCAATGGATAGCATTGACGCGCGAATGAGTGGCGACACGTTGATTGTTGATGTTCATGTGAATGGGGAGGTGTTGACATTGCAAACTCCAATATTTTATCCTCAGGAAGGTACTGCACCATATCCTCTGATGATTGGTGCCAGCAACAATTCTCTTCCTGCAAAACTTTTCAAGGATCGTAACATCGCTATGATGGTTTTCTTTGAGCGCCAGGTCAATAACTATTCACAGTTTGGAAAGCCTTCGGGAAGAGGAAATTATGAGTTTGACCGTTTGTATCCAGAATTGACGGAAAATGGTGCTTACAGCGAATGGGCATGGGGATTCAGCCGTCTCCTTGATGGTTTGCAGAAGCTTGGACCGGAAGTGACAAAGATTGACATGAAGAGAATAGGGGTGACAGGATGTTCTTATGCTGGAAAGATGGCTCTTTTCTGTGGGGCATTCGATGAGCGTGTCGCATTAACAATAGCTCAAGAGCCTGGTGGCGGTGGTGCTGCTGCATGGCGTGTGTCTCGCACTTTAGGAAATGTTGAAAATTTGGATAAGACTGATTATAACTGGTTCAAAAATAGTCTAAAAGAAAATTTTGGTGAAGAAAAAGTTAATAATCTTCCTCATGACCACCATGAACTTGTGGCTCTATGCTGTCCTCGTGCTGTATTGCTTCTTGGAAATCCTGACTACGAATGGCTTGCAGATCCGTCCATGTATGTTTCTGCCAATGCAGCATTGAAGGTGTGGGAAAAATTTGGTATTGAAGACCGTTTCGGTTATTCTATTGTAGCTCAGCATGGACATTGCCAACTTCCGCCATCACAATACCCTGAAGTGGAAGCATTTCTTGATAAATTCTTGTTAGGCAAGACTGAGGCCAATACACTTGTTCGTATAGCTCCCGCTGACTACCCGCAGCGCTATGATCTTCGTTCATGGATTGCGTGGTAAGAAAATTTGACAACAAATAGAATCTTTATAACTCACCGCCTGCATAATATTTACAATACCGTGTTTGAAATATTTCGTAGGCGGTGTTGTAAATATTATGCAGGCGGTGAATATATAAGGGATTTATTGAAACAAAAGAAAACTCACAAACGCTTTTGCGATTGTGAGTTTTCTTAAATGAGGTTATCTTTGCTTTGAATGTTAAAAGTCTTTTGATAAAGTCAGGAATTTAGTCTTCTTCGTCAGAAATATCGTCAATGTCTTCGATGTCTTCAAACTGTATGTTTGTTTCATCCAATTCCTCATCTTCTTCCAAATCTTCTTCATTTCCGTCAAGCTTCTTTAGCTCTTCATCATCCATGTCTTCGTCTTCTTCGATGTCGATATCTTCCTCAAAATCTTCATCGTCTTCAATGGTGTGCTTGCGACGCTTCTTCCTTCCGTCAGTTTCGTCGTCAATGCTATAGTCGATGTGTACTTTTTCCACCTTCGGTTTCATCTTCATGAAAATGCCTTCAATCCATGATCCCCTTTCAATTTCAAGCACATCGTATCCGTCTTCTTTTCTGCGGTCAATGATTCCGCCTTCCTTGCGCATGGTTTTGATAGGCATAACTGTACAGTCAACAAAGAATGCTGATTCGATGATGTCTTGAATGGCAAGCGGCAGTCCTTTCCATCCTGTGCCCATGTTGTGGCTAATGAGGTCAAGCACTTCCCATGGCTCCAGATGTTGAATGTTTTCCAAAGTGAGGTCAGTCACCTTTTTGATAGGGCGTTTTCTGATAGCGATGGCGTTGTTCCCATTTTCATCTGGGGTAGAATAAATGTCGTATCCAGTATTTTCCAGCTGGCATACCTTGTCTGCTTCTTCCCTTTTCAGGTATTGAATGTCGAACACAGTTTTCACAATGTTCATGTAATGCTTCTCATTTTCAGCAAATTCGTCTCGTTTTTTCTTAGCGTCAATAATCATTTGGCTAAGTTCGCTTGGAGTTACTGTCCAAACATTGCTCTTGTTCAAGTCGTCAAGCGACAGCTTTGTCTTTTGCTTCATCTTCGTATATAAATAATGTGTAAATTTGTGCTTAGAACAATTCGGCTGCAAAGGTACGATTAAGTACGAGAATAACCAAATTTATTTGACTTTTTCCGAACAGCTGTACATCTGGTGTCATTGGAGGTGCTATTAAGTGATAGAAAAAACTGAATTGTTTGAGTTTTTCCGATAATTTTCCTTATCTTTGCAGACAAATTTATCAATAAGATTTTTTAATTGTAAAATCATAAGCTTCATGAAAGAATTAGCATTGAAGTATGGCTGTAATCCAAACCAAAAGCCATCACGCGTCTATATGGAGGAAGGCGAACTTCCTATTGAAGTTCTTTGTGGTCGTCCAGGATATATTAATCTGCTGGATGCGCTGAATAGTTGGCAGCTTGTTAAGGAGTTGAAAGCTGCAACAGGCATGCCGTCGGCAGCGTCTTTCAAGCATGTAAGTCCAGCCGGCGCAGCAGTTGGCGCTCCACTTAGCGATACATTGAAAAAGATTTATTTTGTTGACGATGTAAAGATTCCGCTCACTCCTATTGCAACGGCTTATGCTCGTGCTCGTGGAGCTGACCGTATGTCGTCTTTTGGCGATTTCATAGCTCTTTCAGACACTTGTGATGAGGCTACTGCTACCCTCATCAAGCGTGAAGTGAGTGATGGTATCATTGCACCAGATTACACTCCTGAAGCATTGGAGATTCTGAAAGCGAAGCGCAATGGCACTTATTGTGTTATCAAGATAGACCCCACCTATGTGCCAGCTCCTATCGAATCAAAACAGGTCTTTGGAGTTACTTTTGAACAAGGACGTAATGAGATAGACCTTGCAAGCGATAGCCTTTTTGATAACATTCCTACTGACAACAAGGACATTCCTGCAGATGCTAAACGTGATCTTAAAATTGCACTTATCACACTCAAATATACTCAATCAAATTCAGTATGTTATGTGAAAGATGGCCAGGCAATTGGTATTGGTGCTGGTCAGCAAAGTCGTATCCACTGCACACGTTTGGCTGGTAACAAGGCTGATATCTGGTGGCTTCGTCAATGTCCAAAAGTTTTGGCTCTTCCATTCAAGAGCGACATTCGTCGGGCAGATCGTGACAACACAATAGACGTATATATTGGCGATGAGTATGAAGATGTACTCCGTGAAGGTGTATGGCAGAATTTCTTCACAGAAAAGCCTGAGCCTTTGACTGCAGAGGAGAAGAAGGCCTGGTTGGCTAAGAACACAAACGTTTGCCTTGGTTCTGATGCTTTTTTCCCATTTGGTGACAATATCGAGCGTGCTCACAAGAGCGGAGTGCAGTACATTGCTCAGGCAGGAGGTTCTGTTCGTGATGACAATGTTATCGATACTTGCAACAAGTATGGTATTGCTATGGCATTCACTGGCATCCGTCTTTTCCATCATTGATTTTACTGATGAGGCTGTAAGATTGCGAGGCTTCTTGTTTTAATCAAGAGCCTGATAATCTTCCAGCCTCACCTCTTTTCAAACAATAACCTTTGATACATGGCTACAGATCAGGAAATTCAGTATGCCATCATGAATGGCATCAGTTTCGGGAAAGGTCGTTCTGAACAGAAAGAAGACCCAACGAAGGTAAAGACTAAAGCACGCAAGAAAGCCTATCAGACAGGGGCTCATAAGTCGGGAGCCGCAAAGCATAAGGCTGAGATTAGGCAGCGTGTGAAGAGTCGTGCTTCACAGCGAAAGGGTAGATGACCTCCTTTTTAAGCTCACTATGAAAACTCCACACCCCATCCTCGCCATCGTGCCTGTTGTGGTACTCGTAGGCTTGCTGGCTATTGTGATATATCTTTTTGGCAGCGACTCACTCAGCGGAGGCAGCCAGATTGCCTTGCTTGCAGGTTCCGCCGTGTGCGTAGCTATCGCTATGGCATTCTGCAAGGTACCTTGGAAGGCATTTGAAGAGTCTATAGCAAAAACCATTGGCAGCGTCTCTGTCACGATTTTCATTCTCCTCTTTGTTGGAATGCTCTCTGGGTCGTGGATGATTAGCGGAATTGTGCCCACGTTGATATATTATGGTGTACAAATCATCTCGCCTCAGTTCTTTCTTGTCTGCACGTGCCTCATCTGCTCGTTTGTCTCGCTCCTCTCTGGCAGTTCATGGACAACCGTCGCAACGATTGGCGTTGCTCTTCTGGGCATCAGTAAAGCTTTGGGAATCTCTGAAGCATGGACTGCAGGAGCTATTATCTCAGGGGCTTATTTTGGCGACAAGATGTCACCTCTCAGCGATACGACGATTCTTGCATCTTCTGCAACTCGGACCGATCTCTTTGTGCACATACGCTATATGTTGTACACCACACTTCCCACTTTCATCATTACCTCTATCATTTTCTTAGTTGCAGGCTTCTTTACAGACAGAAATTCAGATGTTCAAGTAGAACAATATACGCAAGGACTCAGTTCGACCTTCAATATCTCTCTGTGGACTCTCATCGTTCCTGTTTTGACGGGCGTTCTAATTGTTCGTCGTGCTCCTTCTGCCATCATCCTCTTTTCTTCTGCTCTGATGGCAGGTGTTGTTGCTCTTATTTTGCAGCCTCACCTTTTAGCACAGATTGCAGGTTCGGAACCGCTGAATAGTCCTGCCGCTATGATACGAGGCTTGGCTGTCACCTACTATGGTTCGACAGCCATCGAAACAGGTGACGCATCACTCAATGACCTTGTTTCTACAGGCGGCATGGCAGGAATGCTTGATACCATTTGGCTCGTACTGTGCGCCATGTGTTTTGGCTCAGTCATGGTGGCAAGTGGAATGATTGAGAGCCTTACACGCGTCATCATCCGTTTTGCGCGTACTCGATTCAGCTTAGTCGGAGCTACCACCTGTACGGGAATCTTTCTCAATCTGACTACAGGAGACCAATTTATTTCCATTGTCCTTACAGCAGATATGTATCGCGATGCATACAGGAAGCAGGGCTACGAATCGCGTCTTCTCAGCCGTACCACAGAAGACGTTGCCACAGTCACCTCTGTGCTTATTCCATGGAATACTTGCGGCATGACCCAAGCCGCGGTCCTTGGAGTTCCCACATTGGTTTATCTTCCTTATAGCTTTTTCAATCTCATCAGCCCATTCATGACATTGCTAGTTGCTGCTATAGGGTGGAAGATTAAAAAGACTCCAGGCATCGAAGTTCCGAATTGTAAGAATAGTTGATGATTGTTCCGTCAGCGATTTTTCTGATGATTGCATCCACGATGCTCAAAGGAACGACAAACCATTCTTTGGGCTCGTGCAGCAGTCCTTTGTCATCAATCACTTTTATTTGAAACTGAACATTCTTCAGTATTTGATGCACCAAATCTTCAAACTTTTGCGAATGTAAGTTTATCACTTTGTAGATAGCCGCAATTTTGACAGGAGCCATCAGATAGGTGGGTTCATGGGTGGCATTTGCAATGCGCTCTTCTACTGTGTTTTTAGTGAAGCCGATTTTATACAAATCCTTCTCTTTGCTAATGTTGGGATCTTCTGATAGCGATTGCAGCACATAGATGTACCCTGTTTCCTTGTCCTCGTCGGTTATGTCTTTCTGCTTGAAAAAAAGTCTCTCTGTTTCCTCATCTGTATTTGTGACAGCATAACCGTTACCCACCACATTCTTTCGCAAAGTCTGGAGCAGAATGTCCGATTCTGTTCCGTTCTCATAGATACATCGTGTACGTGCATCTGGCAGGAAATTGCTGCTCCTTCTTGTCTCTCCTATGCTTTCCAGAAGCAACATTTGTCCATCTATGAAATAGAAATGTCCTGCTTGCAGATTGACGGTTTTTGATATTCTTACCAAGCTGCGCCAACCCTTCCTCAAATCTTCATGTACCTGTACAAACAAGTCCCTGTATTGGTCAAAGTCCTCACACAGCTTTCGTTGTGCCACATAGTCAGCCTTGTTCCGAGACTCCATCACTTTTTTCATGTCAGAAGGAAAATCGAACAAATCTAGCTCCTTCTGCGACAAGTCCAGTAAAGGGTCCTCCCATATCGTTTCCAATTCTTTGTCTATGTCCATTGCCGTTACATCAAGTTCTTTTTTTGCAATGCCGTCATAGCTGCCCACATCATTTTCTCTTTCAGTTCACCGTCTTTCCGTGGTTCTCTGCCATGTTTGGCAATCCATTCATTCACTTCTGCCAGTTTCGTTGCCATGCGGTCAGTAGCAGTCTGTGCAGCTACCTTCGGGCGCACCCCTTCCAGCAGCGGGTCGTCAAACAGTTCCAATAGTTGTTTTGGCCATTCCATTGCGCTTATTGTTCTTCATATTCTAAACCAGCCAGTTTCCTTGCTTTCAGATTCTTAATCATTTGCAAGGCTGCAGCCATTTCTCTTACTTTCGGATTTGGATCTTCCATGTTTGGCAACTTCCCGTCATGCTCTGCCACGTATGCCTTTAGCGGTCCTTTGAAGATGCTAATGGCTTGCTTCAGCGTCAGATTGAACTTCTGTTCCGCAATGGTATCCTGTATAATCTTCAGCGTAGGCGCATCCACCGACTTCGACATCACTTCGTATGCCCTTTGGAATGGGTTGATAGTGTCTATCAGATTGATGCTCAGTTTGTCAATGTTGATAAAT
>CAJGCU010000085.1 GCA_904501945.1 uncultured Bacteroidaceae bacterium | reverse complement strand
GATGGCGACCATACCACACTTTGTTGCATCCCTGCCGATGCCTACGGCGAGAGCAAGCTCCTCATCAAGGAAGAAGGCATCATTGCTGGTGTTGAAATCGCAAAACAAGTGTTCAACCGCTTCGACCCCACCATGGAGGTAGAAGTCTATATACAGGATGGCGCTCATGTCAAGCCCGGAGACATCGTCATGTCAGTGAAAGGCAAAGAACAGAGCCTGCTCCAGACAGAGCGCCTCATGCTCAACATCCTTCAGCGCATGAGCGGCATAGCCACCATGACCAACAAGTACCAGCAGGCACTCATCGATGCAGGCACAACAACCCGTGTGCTCGACACACGCAAGACCACCCCTGGCATGCGTATGCTGGAGAAAGAAGCGGTCAAGATTGGCGGAGGCATGAACCACCGCATCGGACTCTTCGACATGATTCTGCTGAAAGACAATCATATCGACTTCTGTGGCGGCATCCACAATGCCATCTCACGCGCCAAGCAATACTGCAAGGAGCATGGCAAGGACCTCAAGATAGAGTGTGAGGTGCGCAACTGGAAAGAGCTGGAAGAAGCCCTTGCCGAAGGTTGCGACCGCATCATGTTTGACAACTTCACGCCCGAAGACACTGCCAAGGCCGTGCAGCTCGTGGCAGGTCGTGCCGAAACAGAATCCTCTGGCGGCATCACCTCGACACCATGATACCTTATGCCAAGGCTGGCGTGGACTTCATCTCCTTCGGAGCATTGACACATAGCGTCAAAGGACTCGACATGAGTTTCAAGGCTGCAGGAAGCGACAAACTCATTATTAAGTAGTGAAGAGTGAAAAATGAAGAGTGAAAAATCTAAGTTACTTTTGCTAACGAGAGACTATCCGAATGGCAGGTAACTTAGATTTTTCACTCTTCATTTTTCACTCTCCACATTCCTTCTCCCGCTCCTCACTCTCTCAAAGCAGAGGGATGGGGAATATCCTGCTCTGCATCTGCTTCGGTTTCCCGTTGATGAGGTAGAGCGGAATGAGACCTTTCGACAGAACGTATTTGCTCAGTTTCTCTTTCAGTTCGCGTGCCATCTGCTGATTGGATGGCTCATTTTTCACAAACTTGATGTCCACCGCTGTGGGCATATAGTTCTGGTCAAAGGCTGAGTATTTGATATGGACAAAGATACGTCCACTCATTTCTGGATAGCGCTTGTGCAGTTCTGCCCCCAACCGCTTGAAATCCTCCACACATTCCTTCTCCTGCTTGCTGTTGACCATTCCCTTGATGAGCACCTTGTTTTCCGACCGATTGACAGACACAATCTTGCCACGTTTCACCACAATGAAATCCTCATGTTCATAGTGGCGGTTAAAACCACAGTGCTCGTAGAAAACCATATTGCCCGACACAACTCGCAAGGTGTCTGAGAACCACGTTGCAACAGCCCGTTCCCCCTTGCAGTACTTCTTGAGTTCTGGAATATCCCTGGGCGGAATATTCTTTCCTGCCGCCACATAATCAAGATACAGAAATCCGTTCTCGATACTCCAATGTCCGACATAGCCACGATAAAGCGCTGTGCTTGTCCTTTCCTTCTCCATTCGTTCGTTCCATTTCTCCATTTCCGCATTGTAGTAGAGAGGACAAGTGAGCATCTCATACTCCTTTCCACCCCAGACAAGCCTTTCGCCCTCCTGCCCTGTGGCAGAAGCAGTGGAAATGCAGGTTGCCCACACCACAAGGGAAACTAAAAGCGTCATAGGTGTTCTTTTCTTAATCATAAATAGAAATGTTTATATCCAATGGCAAAGATACAGCATTTTTCTGAGAATAGAAGAAATAACGTAAAAAAAAGGACTCGACATGAGTTTCAAGGCAGCAGGAAGCGACAAACTCATTATCAAGTAAAGAAAAGAGAACGCATAAACAAAACGTGCAGCATAGGGAGGATGCTGCACGTTTTGTTTTCATTCTTCCTCGTTCAGCACCTCCACATCCTCAAACTCCATCCTGTTCAGCATCCTTTGGAACTCCTTGTGCGGATAGAAACGCACCTTCACACTACGTACACACTGAGCATCCAGCTGTTCAGGACTCTCAGCGCTCGATGCATTAAAGACAGGCTTCAGCGTGCCGATGCCGTCAATCCGCACCCCATGTCCCAATGCCAGGTAGTGGATCAGACGGTCCGACATGGCTGCAGCGATGCCTTTCACCTGTGCTGCTGCCACTCCTTGCGACAGCACACACTCCTTTACGAAATTCTCAAAATTGACAAGCGACGGATTCACTTGCTGCATCAGCCATGCCTCTGACTGGGTGTGGTCTGGCTTGATGACACTTCTTTTCACTTTACGGTAAGCAATGCTCATAATATAAAAGGTTTTAATGGTTAATAATAAGGGTTAACGGAAACTTTCAGCTGTGTTTTTCTTCTGTTTCCCACTGCAAAGATACAACATTTTTTCGCAAAAGTCAATACCTTTTTATAATCTCCTCAGTTTGAGCACGATGCAATTCTGTTCTCCTTTCTGATGACTCAAAATGCTTATAGTTATCCCAATCGTACCCCTCGGGTCCGATGCACCGTACCCCTCGGGTTCACCATGGCGGACCCGAGGGGTACGGTATTGTAAGGCATGTAAAACAATCATTTCCCAAACTTTTTGTCAAATGGAAATGCATATTTATGAATCTCAGTGCCCTTGTTCTTCAATGCCACATGAGTAAGGTTCTTGCAGTCGTAAAATGCACGTTCTTCGATTCTTTTCAGGGAGGCAGGAAGGATGACAGACTGCAATGTCTGGCATTCTGAGAACGCACCCTCTTTTATTGTAATGATTCCTTCAGGGAGAATCACCAAGGATGGAGTATTCATATATGCGTAGGCACCCACGACTTTTACCTCAGGAAAGATTTTGGTAGTGGTGCAAGCAAGAACCAACTCATTCGTCGCCTTCTCTACAACTGAGTTCGAACCTGCCGACTTGTAAGTTCTGTTGCTTTCTTCCACCGTAATTGACATGCAGTATTCACAATCCTTGAAAGCAGCTGGTTCGATAAACTCAATGGAAGAAGGTATATGAACCGAAGTTATCCCACTCTTATAAAATGCCCGCGAACCGATGCTCTTGATGCCATCAACGATAACCGTCCCTTTGCAACCAGCCACCAATTTGTTTTGTTCTGTATCAATCACGGCATTGCAATTGTTTCGGCTGTCGAATGTCTCGTTAGCAGAATCGACACTTATCTTCTGCAATGAGATACATCCACAGAAGATGTCACTCTCCATATTGCATACGCCCTTTGGTATGGTGATGCTTTCCAGAGATGTGCAATAGCCAAAGTTTGACCCACCAATGAAAGATTCCAGAGTTGTAGGAAGTATAACTTCCTTCAGGCTCGAACAATATTCAAAAGCACCACCTGCAATACACGACACCCCTTCCGGTACAATAATTTTCTGAAGGTTGCGACAATGACTGAATGCAAATTCACTTATTGTCTCGATGTCCTGAGGAATGATGGTCGAACTGCAACCAAGTATCAGTTTGTTGTCGGAGGTATAGATGATTGCGTTACAACCATTTCTGGAGTCATAGTCCGTATTGTTTTTGTCAACGACAATGGAAATGACTTCTGGGCAATTGTCGAAAGCAAGTTCCTCGATTGTTTCTACAGATGCAGGAATGGCAATCTTCTTTAGGTTAGGACAACTGCTGAATGCAAAGAAATTGATTCTTTCCACCCCATCAGGAATTGCAAGTTCCTCCACCAAACAACCCATAAAAGCATACTTGTCGATACATTTTACGGAAGAAGGAATCTTTGTAGCGCCACATCCCACAATTAGGGAGTTTTCCTGTGTCATGATTATCGCGTTGCATCCCTCACGGCTGTCAAATATTGGATTTGTCTTATCCACAACAATCGTTGTCAGACTGGTACAATATTGGAATGGAGCAGCCCCTACGACCCTTATACTGGAAGGAATGCTTACCGACTCGAGATTAGCACAAGCCTGAAAAGCATAATCTGAAATTGCCTCAATCCCTTCACCTATCTTCAGATGTTTTATTGCGCAGCATGTAGTAAATGCATATTTCTCAATTTCCTTCACACGATAACTCCTTCCTTCATGTCTCACCATTACCGGGATTTCAAGAACATCATCCTTGAGAGCATAAGAACTGTACAGGCTGTCATCCTGTACAGCGACATTGACACGCCCATTATCTACGACCTTGTATTTGATTCCCGATTCGATGAAAAAAGAATCAGCCATCATGCTGTCAGCACAGCAAAACACTACAATGAATATAATTGCTATTCGGCTCAGAACAATACGAAACATATTCATCTATAAAAGTTTGTGTTGTTTTGATTGTTTTTAATGATTTCACTTCGACGCTACCTTCAGCCTAACCCACAGCCATCGGGGTATCATTCGCCAGAAGGCGACGAGGAGGCGGTAGCGCCAGTCTATGGTGATGATGGAGCGGTTGTTACGGATGCCTCGTGCGATGGAGAGGGCAACATCGTGTGGGTCGAGTTGGAGAGGGTAGTTATATCCATCAGCAATGAGGGGTGTGCGGACAAAGCCTGGACGGATGTCGTGGAGGTGGATATGGTGGATGCCTCGTATGCGGCAGAACTGGCTGAGGCATTCCATGTAGTGGTTGGCATAGCGTTTGGTGGAGGAGTAGGCAGGGGCTGCTCCGAGTCCGCGGGTGCCGGCTATGCTGCTGATGACAGCGAGGTGTCCCTCTTTCTGCGGATGTTGCTCAAAGTAGTGGAAGGCTGTGTCAACCATTTGGGTGAAACCTACCACGTTGGTGGTGACGGTGGCCATCTCCTTTTCTAGGTCAAGAGCTGGATTCTGATAGCCGATGCCTGCGCTGTGAAAGTAGAGGTCCATGCCGCCAGTCTTGCCGATGAGGCTGAGAAGACGGCGAGGGGCATCTTCTTGTGTGATGTCGATGCACTCGGTGGCGATGACATCGAGGTTCTTGCTCTGAATCTGTTGCAGCAGGGCTTGTCGGCGCCCGGCTATGCCTACCTGCCAGCCTTGCGAGGTGAGCACTTCGACCATTTCGAGTCCGATACCCGATGTGGCACCGATGATGATGGCTTTCTTCTGTGTCATGGTTTTCTTTTTCATGATTGTTTGGACAAATTTACGAAAACTTCTTAGAAATACGTTGTGATAAGGTCGAAAAAGAAGCTTTTTGTATTTGTTTGGTCATTTCGGATGAAAGTTGTATCTTTGTAGCGGTTTCATCTACCCTAATAACTCAACTAAAAAGGAACAAAAATGAAAATTCTTGGTAATTTGTTATGGTGGCTGTTTGGCGGACTAGAAGCAGCTTTGGGATATTTTACAGCCAGTTTTGCAATGATGTGTACAATAGTGGGTATTCCAGTGGCTTTGCAGACGTTTAAGATTGGTTTACTTTGTTTGTGGCCATTCGGCGCAAAAGTGACAGAGACTGAAAGTCCGACGGGGTGTATCCGTATTCCGCTCAACATCCTGTGGATTATCTTCGGAGGTCTTTGGGCATGGTTCAACCATGTTCTCTTTGGCATCCTCCTATATATCAGCATTATTGGTATTCCTTTCGGTAAACAGCACTTTAAGATGGCTCGTCTTTCTTTAGCTCCTTTTGGCAAAGAGGTTGAACTGAACTTTTAAATTTAATAGATATGAAAAGACTATGTTTGCAAATGCTGTTGTTCTCCTTCTGTTTCTTGTCAGGTTGGGCGCAATACGTAGAGCAGCGCGAGAAAAGTGCGACGGGAAATGTGTCGCTGAGTACGTATGCTGAGCACAAGTGTCAGTTGTTTAACTTCGGATGGAAATTCCAGCTTGGAAATCCCAAAGGGGCGGAACGGATTGATTATGATGATTCGGCATGGAGAACGCTGGATCTTCCTCATGACTATCAGTTTGAGCAGCCATGGGATGAGAAGGAGAATAAGGGGCGTGGCTTCAAGCGGATGTGTGAAGGCTGGTACAGGAAGACTTTCAATGTCCCTGAGAGTTTGAAAGGCCTTCGTGTTGTGTTGGACTTTGAGGGAGTGATGTACGTGAGCGATGTGTATGTGAACGGGAAAAAAGTGGCAAGCAATGAGTATGGCTATACGGGGTTTGAGGCAGACATTACAAAGGCCGTCAATTATGGCAGTGACAATGTGGTGGCTGTTTATTCAAGCACGGGCCCTACGGGAGGAAGTCGCTGGTACACAGGTGGAGGAATCTTCCGTAACGTATGGCTGAAAGTGGGCAACGAAACGCGGATTGCCCGTCATGGACTTTATGTGACCACTGAAGGGAGGACCGTCAATGTGCAGGTTCAAGTAGTTAAGTGGCAGAAGCACAACATTCATGTCAAGGCTCGTGTAAAAGACATGAATGGAAAGGTAGTGGCAACAGCAGAGAGGGCTATGCCTGACCACACGATACAGAACAATACAGAGGTGCTTATGCCTCCTATGATTGTCGAGAATCCTGCTTTGTGGGATATTGATTCTCCCCATCTCTACATGGTAGAGGCTTTGCTTGAAGAAGATGGCGTTGTCATTGATTCTGTGGCAGATAAATTTGGATTCCGAACGATTGAATACGGATCGGATTTCGGATTTAAGCTGAATGGCAGAAAGGTCTTCCTTGCGGGCATAGCCAATCATCATGACCTTGGCGCTGTAGGTGTTGCTGCCTACAAGACAGCCATCGAGCGTCAGATGCGCACACTGAAGGCTTTCGGCTATAATGCCATACGCTGTTCTCACAACCCTTATTCTGATGATTTCTATCGTATTGCAGATGAGGTAGGACTGCTCGTCGTGGACGAACTGATTGACAAGTGGTCAGACAAGGACTATTGGGGAGGTCGCAAACCGTTTATGCAGCTTTGGCCCGATTTGATACAGGAGTGGGTGAAGAGAGGGCGCAATCACCCTTCTGTGGTACTGTGGAGTTTGGGAAATGAATTGCAAACCCGTTCTGATTGGAGCGGTTACCAAACGGACGACTGGGGCATTACGACTTACCGCATCTTTGACCAGATGGTGAAACGCTATGACCGAACACGTCCCACGACTGTGGCCATGTTTCCTGCACGAGCAGGAGCACAGCGTAATACGCCTGACTTCAAGACCTATCTTGTTCCGCCTGAACTGGCTTGTGTGACTGAAGTAGCTTCTTTCAATTATCAGTGGGATGCTTATTCTGGCTATTATAAGCATGCGCCACATCTCATCCTCTTCCAGAGCGAAGCCGTTACCAATCAGTGGCAGCAGCCCTTCTACGGCATGAACCGGCAGCGCGGTGTTGGACTTTGCTGGTGGGGAGCCATCGAATACTGGGGCGAGTCAAGCGGGTGGCCCAAGAAAGGCTGGAACTACTCCTTTTTCAGCCACACTTTGCAGCCTTATCCGCAGGCCTATCTCATCAAATCGTGCATCCAACCTCAAGAACCTGAATTGTGTATCGGTGTTGTTGACGGCAAGGGCGAAAGCCTTGAGTGGAACGATATCAAAGTCGGACAACAGAAAATCAATCGCAACTGGAATCAGCAGGAAGGATCCCATCCTAATGTATTCACCTTCACCAATGCCGATGAAGTTGAACTCTTCTATAATGGTAATTCGCTTGGCGTTCAGAGAAATGATACCACTGACATCGCTAAGCGCAACATTATCCTTTGGAGTGGAATCGACTATGGGAAAGGCGGTAAACTCGTAGCCATAGCCCGAACTGCTGGCATCGAAGTCGCCCGCGATGAGATTGAAACGACAGGCAAGGCTGTTCGCCTGAAGATAGAAGAAGAAACGCCAGAGTGGACGGCTGATGGCATGTCATTAAAATATCTCAACATCTATGCCGTAGATGCCAAGGGAAGGGTTGTGCCTGATGCCACTAGTGAGGTGAGTGTCAGTGTGGAAGGTGCAGCAACCTTTGTTGCCCTCGACAATGGCGACCACTACACCAGCGACCTCTTCCATGGGGTGACCACCAAGCAGATGCAGACAGGCTATATGCAGTGCATCCTGCGCAGCACAAGACAGGCCGGTAAAGTCAATGTCATCGTTTCATCTCCAACCTTGAAAGGTGCGAAAATGGCAATAAAAACAAAATAAAATGAAAAAAATCTAAAAGCACAATGATGTTTTCGGATTTTTGTTTTATTTTTGCAAAGGAGTATAACTTTAAATATAATAAAAACATGGATCAAGAACTTATCAAGCAGTGTGAAGCTGAGGCGCAGAAGTGGCTTTCGCCAGCGTTTGATGCCGAGACTCAGGCCGAAGTGAAGGCTATGCTCGACAACGAGGACAAGACACCTCTCATCGATGCTTTTTATCAGAATCTGGAATTTGGTACGGGCGGTCTCCGCGGCATCATGGGTGCAGGTACTAACCGCATGAACAAGTACATCGTCGGCATGGCTACTCAGGGCTTTGCCAACTACATCAACAAGGCTTTTGCGGGCAAGAAGGATATCAGCGTAGTGGTGGGACACGACTGCCGCAACAACTCTCGTCTGTTTGCTGAGACGGTGGCCGACATCTTCTCTGCCAATGGCATCAAGGCTTATCTGTTTGAGAGCCTTCGTCCTACTCCTGAGATTTCTTTCGCCATCCGTCAGCTGGGCGCACAGGCTGGTGTGAACATCACTGCCAGCCACAACCCACGCGAGTACAATGGTTACAAGGCTTACTGGGATGATGGCGCTCAGGTGCTGGCACCGCACGATACTGGCATCATCGACGAGGTGAACAAGGTGACGATTGACCAGGTGAAGTTTGAGCCTAACAAGGATTTGATTCAGATTATTGGAGGCGAGATGGATGTGGACTATCTGAATGCGGTGCATGAGGCGTTGGTTGACCAGGAGGTCATCAACCGACAGAAGGACCTTTGCATTGTTTACTCTCCATTGCATGGAACAGGACGTGTCATCATCCCTGCTGCGCTCCGCACATGGGGCTTCCAGAACATTAACGTGGTGAATGAGCAGATGTCTATTGATGGCAATTTCCCAACGGTCGTTTCTCCAAACCCTGAGAACTCAGAGGCAATGACTTTAGGCATGAAGCTGGGTACGAAGCTCAATGCTGACTTGGTGCTGGCGTCTGACCCTGATGCTGACCGCTTGGCTGTGGTGTGCCGCGACCCGAAGGGAGAGTGGTGCATCCTCAATGGTAACCAGACTGCGCTCATGCTCTCTTACTATATCATCGAGAACAAGAAGAAGCTTGGACAGCTGAAGGGCAATGAGTTTATGGTGAAGACTATTGTGACGACAGAGACCATTGCAGAAATTGCTCAGCGCAACAACGTGGAGATTCGCGATGTCTATACTGGTTTCAAGTGGATTGCTCGCGAAATCAAGCTGTCTGAAGGTGTGAAGAAGTATATTGGCGGAGGCGAGGAGTCGTTCGGATACCTGCCATTTGACAAGGTGCGTGACAAGGACAGCCCGGCTTCTATCTGTCTGCTCTGCGAGATTG
>CAJGCU010000084.1 GCA_904501945.1 uncultured Bacteroidaceae bacterium | reverse complement strand
TTCGACAACACCTCATGCTTTGCCACAAGTTCCTGAACATGACTTTCACCAAAAATTCTCTGCCCCGCATCATACGCTTCTTGCAATGCCTCCACAGGATGATATTTAGACACCGCAACAAGCCTGACGCCAGACTTTAAAGTCCCTTCTATGCTCTTCAGGTTTTCTTTTATCATGACACCTCATATTCAGGCTTCGCCTCTTCCCTGCTTCTTGCCACATAGCGGAATACATCCATAATTTTTGTTTCCTGCAATGTAGCTATTCTATAGTCCATCAAACTGCCTTTCATGCCGTTATCAAAATTCCTCACAGCTTCATGGAACGTTCCTGCCTGCACTAACATATTATTCGCAATTTCTTTCTCCGTCTGTGTCTTCTCGTCGATTGTCATAAACAAGCAGCGCACTTTATACCACTTGTCTGCCATATCGTTATCGCTTGCAAATATTTCCGCATATTTTACACGCTTGATATCTGTTACATCAAGATTACCACTTGTATAAGGCTTCACTTCTTCAATGATTCTTGACTCCGCCTCAGTAAAGTTCAACGCATCAACTAGATAAGTCAAAGTTTCAGGCTTTGTAGTGCCATCATCTTTCATGACGTCCATCTTAACTTTACATTCAAACCAACTATTTATTTCCATTTTTTATAGTTTTTACATTTACTCTTATTACATTGCAAAGATACAAAAAAAACAACAAACAAGAATGGAGTTATCTATAATTAACAAAAAAGGATATAGATTTTGCCACAGTAACTAATTCTCGTCCCTCCTATCAATAAACTCGTAGCTGTTATACTTTTTCCGCGGAAACACAAATATTTCATCATTGATTCCGTCTGATTTCAAATCAGAGATTTCCACCGTAACCCAGAAAAAAGCCACCTTGATGCGCAGCGAATGTGGAGTACGTGTTTTCTTGTCAAGATATGCGCGTATCTCCTTCATCGATTTCGTCCCTTTCTTCCCTTTCAGAATCAACACCATATCATTTCCATCAGATTCCATCTGGTATGTATAATTTTCTGGTTCAAATTTAAAGTCATCGCCAAATCGACTCTGCTTCGAAGATGTTGCGGTGAAAATTTCCACAGTATTCTTTTTTTCCTTTACCAAGTATGCCACCACTCCGTCATTCCAACTCTTGCTGTTTGAAGACTGATAGCGCGACTTTTTACCTTTATACCAGATAGTTCCTTCTGTTTTATAAATGCCGACAATATCCACCTTGTAATGCAGCGATGCACCTTGCGGACCATACACTTTCTGATAAACCTCGTCAAATATTTTTCTTGCCTGTTGAGAGGATATCGAAGTCTTCTGTGCTTGTATTCCCCAAGAGAGCGTCCATGCAAACATGAGCAACAAAACTTTAATTTTCATATCTCCGATTTTTGACAGCAAAGTTACACATATTTTTGTTTCAAATTTCATACTTCATCAATATTTATCAACATCTATTCTTTAAAACATAATGAGTTCTACTATTCACACGGTCTTTCAACACTACTCATAGCTCAAAGAGATGCTTTTTTCTCGTATTCACCGTTTGAATATAAGAATACTGAGAAAAACAATCTTTGCTGATTCATAATCTGTCCGGCACTTACAAAAAAGTCCGGCATCTCTTTTGATGCCAGACTTCCTTATTATCTAATTTCTTGTGAATACTATTGCAATCCGAAGAGTATCTTCAAACCTCCATCTACGCCACTGAAGCCCATGAAAGCCATTGCAAGAAGGGAAGCAGTTACAAACGCAATAGGAACACCCTCGAAGGACTTTGGAACATCTACCAAATCCAACTGTTCGCGAAGACCTGCAAAAAGCACCATGGCAAGCAAGAATCCAAGACCTGTAGAAAGAGCATAAATAATGCCTTCAAGCAAATCATAGTCTTTCTGAATCACCAAAATAGCCACACCTAGAATACAGCAGTTTGTTGTGATGAGCGGCAAGAAAACGCCAAGAGCCTGATACAGGGCTGGCATCGTCTTCTTGAGGATAATCTCAATCATCTGCACAAGGGCCGCAATTACTAGAATAAAGGCTATGGTCTGAAGATATTCAAGTCCGAAAACATTGAGCACATAGACCTGAATGAGGTAAGTCACAATCGTTGCAACAACAAGGACTGCCGTTACAGCCATGCCCATGCCAGATGCCGTATCAACCTTCTTTGAAACCCCAAGAAAAGGACAAATACCGAGGAACTGGGCCAACACAACGTTATTAACGAAGATGGCGGTAATGATGATAAGAATCAAACTTAATACATAATCCATAATCTATCCTCCTTATGCTTTCTTTACATATTTGTTAAACAACACAATAAGATAACCCAGAACAAGGAAAGCTCCTGGAGCAAGTACGAACATCAGCATGCCATACTCCTCGCCCCACAGGTTGACGCCAAAGATAGCTCCTGTACCGAGCAATTCACGCACAGCACCGAGCGCTGTCAGACCAAGCGTAAAACCAAGACCAATACCAATACCATCAAAAATGGATGCAACTGGACCATTCTTAGCCGCAAAAGATTCTGCACGTCCCAAAATAATACAGTTCACCACAATCAGCGGAATGAAGAGTCCGAGACTCTTGTCTATTTCAGGTGCATACGCTTTAATTACCATCTGCAACACTGTTACAAGACTGGCAATCACAACGATATAGGCAGGAATACGCACTGCATCAGGAATAAGTTTTTTGATGAGAGATATAATAAAATTAGAAACAATGAGAACACACATTGTAGCGAGTCCCATAGACATGCCATTGAGGGCAGAAGAAGTGGTACCAAGAGTTGGACACATACCCAAAAGAAGGACGAATGTCGGATTCTCCTTGATGATACCATTCACCAAAACTTTGAAGTTATTCATAATTCTTTTTCCTTTTTGGGGGTTATTCTATCACTTCAGGGGTCTCAATATCAGCAGCTGAAACTTGCTTTGTCGCGCCAGATGTAGCGTCCTTTTCTGCCATGATTCGGTCATAAGCATTCTGGATAGCTCTAAGAAATGCGCGGCTGGTAATCGTGGAAGCTGTGATAGCATCCACATCGCCACCATCTTTGCTTACTGTGAAATTACTTTTCCCTGGGTTCATGCCAATAATCTTATCTTGGAACCATTCATTTGCCTTAGCGCCAAGTCCTGGAGTTTCAGCATGTTCAAGCACTGTATAACCAAGGATGTCGCCCTCTGTATTGAAGCCGACAAGCACCTTGATTGCTCCACTGAAACCGTTCTCTGCTGTAACAACAGCCTTACCAATCTTATTGCCGTCCTTATCGTCAATATCATACACGACAAAAGCATCTTTCTCCCAAGGTTCTGACACCTGTATTTCATCACTTCCCATCACCGCCTTGATGCCGGCAGCCAGATTTTCCGCATTGATTTTCTCAATCTGAGGAGCCGTGACAGCATTGACCGAAGCAAGCACTCCCGCAGCGACAATGGCGATGACAGTTAGCACCACCAACATATTTGTTAATGAAGACTTTAACTTTTTCATACGCTACTTTTTTGCTGGCACTTCGCCAAATCTTTTAGGTTTAAATTTATTATTAATGAGTGGCACGAATGCATTCATAATCAGGATTGCAAATGACATACCCTCTGGATAAGCACCATACGTACGGATAACAACGGTCAAAACACCAATCGCTATACCATATACTAACTGGCCACTCTTGCTCATTGGCGAAGTCACATAATCGGTTGCCATAAAAATAGCGCCCAAAAGCAGACCGCCGCTCATCAGCTCTACCAACGGATGGGCATAAACTGGATTTGCAAGATTGAGAAGTCCAGAAAAAACAACTACTGTCGCCATGATGCTAACAGGGATGTGCCATGTTATGACCTTCTTGACAAGAAGAATGATAAGACCAAAAATAAGAGCGAGAGCACATACCTCTCCAAGGCATCCACCTGTATTTCCAAGCAACATATCCTGGAAAGATGGAAGTTGCTTCAATACTTCTGCATTACCACTCTTGAATGCTTCTTTCATAATAGCAAGAGGAGTTGCTCCTGTTTCTGCATCAAGATATGCACCAAATCCCTGTCCTGGATTAGGCCATGTTGTCATATCTACAGGGAAGGAGATCAGCAAGAAAGCACGTCCCGCAAGAGCAGGATTGAACAAGTTACAGCCCAACCCTCCAAAAGTCATCTTTACTACGCCAATAGCAAACAATGCACCAACAATAATTATCCATGGCTGGATATTGCTTGGCAAATTGAAAGCTAAAAGAATACCTGTAAGAACTGCAGAGCCATCACACACAGTACATTTTGGATTCTTCAGCATGAATTTGTTGATGGCCCATTCAAAGAACACACATGCTGCCACTGAAATAGCAGTGGTTATAATTGCACCCACACCGAAACTGATGAACGAGCAGAGAAGAGCAGGAATCAGGGCAATGCATACCCAGTACATATTCTTCTTGACAGAATCACCACTATGCACGTGAGGTGAAAGTGAAACTATTAATTTATTCATTTTTTTTGAGTTTTGAGTTTGCAAGTTCTAGAGTTTGCAAGTTTTAAGTTTATTGGGAAAATACTTGATTTCGAATCATTCCCCATGGAAACTTAAGAACTTTAAAAAACTTAAGAACCTAAAAACTTATTCTACTTTTTTGCCGCCATCTGACGAGCGCGGATATTAGTCATAACTGTTTGTTTTCCCATACGGACAAGGTCAAGCAGCGGACGATTAGATGGACATGTAAATTGACAAGAACCACATTCAATGCAGCTTGTAATTTCTTCAGCCTCAACTTTATCCCACATCTTCTTTGCAGAACAGGTTGCAAGAAGATAAGGCTCAAGACCCATTGGACAAGCGCTGACACATTTAGCACAGCGGATGCATGGTTCTGCTTCACCTCGGCGAGCATCCTTACCGCTCATGATGAGAACGCCTGATGAGCCCTTGCAAATAGGCACTTCTGTGTTTACAAGCGCCTTGCCCATCATAGGACCACCACCAATAACCTTTACTTCGCCTTCAGGAAGACCACCACAAGCCTCAATCAGTTGACTCATTGGAGTGCCCATACGAGTAAGGAAGTTACTTGGTGATTTCAGTTGTTTTCCTGTTACAGTCACGATGCGTTCAAATAGAGGTTTATTTTTCATAACAGCCTCATATACAGCAAAAGCAGTACCCACATTCTGTATGATAGCACCAACAGAAACTGGCAACGCCGGAGGTGCTGGCACCTGACGGCGCACAACAGCATCAATCAGTTGCTTTTCACCACCTTGAGGATATTTAGTTTTCAATGGAACAACCTCAATATTTGGATATTGAGCAGCACACTTCTCTGTCAGCAACTTGATGGCATCAGGTTTGTTTTCCTCGACACCAATGAAACCCTTTTTCACTTTTGCAGCCTTCATGAGAAGCTCTACACCAACAAGAACCTCGTCTGCTTTCTCAAGCATAAGACGATGGTCTGCGGTCAGATATGGCTCACATTCTACAGCATTGATGATGACCCACTCTGGCTTGAATTGAGGAGGAGGCATCAACTTCACATGGGTTGGGAAACATGCACCACCCATACCTACAATGCCTGCATTTTTTACTTTCTCTATAATACTTTCAGGTGTAAGTTCCGGCTTGTCCCTCAATGTGACAAGCTTATCACTTCTGTCAATACTTTCTTCCCACTCATCACCTTCAACAGCGATATATACAGCAGGCTTCTTATAACCGCTGGCTTCAACAACCGTATCAACTTTCAATACAGTTCCGCTGACAGACGAGAAGATAGATGTAGACAACGCATTCTCCATGGGCTTGGCAATCTGTGTACCAACCTTCACCTTATCACCCTTCTGAACGATAGGTAAAGCAGGAGCGCCAATATGCTGTCCCATAGGAAACACCGCCACCTTTGGAAGTTCTGCTACCTTAATTGGCTCAGCAGCAGAAAGCTTGTTCTCTGCGGGATGAACACCACCTATTCTAAATGTTTTCATACTTTTATTTTTTTAAGTTTGCAAGTTTTTTGAATTTATAAGTTCAAGCATTCCAAATAGAAAAACCGAGAACTAAAAAACTCAAAAATCACTTAAGACCAAGCAGAATCAACTGACTTGGAGGAAGTGGAGCGTCAGTACGCTTATCTTCAAATTTCACATCTTTTGTTGCAGCAACAGGATTGCTAATATCCTTAGGACCTGCAAGAAGTATCTGCTGACTTGGCATAAGAGGAGCATCATACTTCAAATCAATTGGCTTCCATTCCTTTACAGGCTTCGCTGGAGCCATAGGAGCAGCAGATGCAGAAGCAGATGATGCCTTAGCTGCAGGTTTCGCTGCACCTGGAATAGCATTGTTGGTTTGTCTGCGCTCTATGCCTTTCACACTGACAGAAACAATCGTTCCACGTGGACAAGCCTCATAGCAGGCACCACAAAGTACACACTTTTCCGGATTGATGTATGCCACATTGTTAGCCACAATGACAGCATCGCTTCCACAAGCATTCTGGCACTTCTTACAAGCGATGCACGAACTTGCACAGATTTTCATGGCGTCAGCACCCTTGTCCATATTCACACAGGCTACCACATAAGCATCCTTGTTCTCACCGCTCACGGTACGCACTTCCATAACACCTCGTGGACAAGCCTTTGAACAAGCACCACAAGCAGTACATTTTGCCGCATCCACTTCTGGAAGTCCAGTTTCTGGATTAATGTGAATTGCATCAAACTGACAAGCAGCGACACAATCTCCGCAACCCAGACATCCATAAGAACAAAGAGTCTCGCCCATACATGTTGAGTTAGCAATACGACAGCTTTTCATGCCATCATAAGACACCACACGAGGACGCCTTTCACATGTTCCGTTGCATCGTACAACAGCTAACTTTGGAGCTGCCGCAGCAACCTCCATACCTAGAATTCCCGCAACTTCCTGCATACAAGATGCTCCTCCTACAGGACAATTCAGTCCTTCGAGAGAACCTGCATCAGCTGCTTTCACGCATGCGGCGGCCATACCGCCACATCCGGGGAAACCACAACCTCCACAGTTCGCACCAGGCAGAACCTCTGCAACAAGTCCGATTCGCGGGTCTTCTTTCACTGCAAATCGCTTTGACACGAGATAAAGCAGCAACGCCAAAACGAAGCCCAATACCGCCAAAGCAACTACAGCAATCAGAATTACTTGAGAATCCATAAAAATATAATTAATTAATTTAACAAATATCAGTTAGTTACAAACTTCCGCCTCAAAAATTCATCACGCATCTGCTATCCAAAAAGAAAATTTCTTTGCCATTCTATCTTTATTCAGATATAAAACATAAAAATACGCAGCAAGGATAACAGCCAATATACCGACCGAGAAAAGTTCTCCAAACTTCAGATATGCTATAGCCACAATCATCCAAACTGCAATAATGACAAGCGGAATACCAAAAGCAAGCACGACAGCCAGTCTCCCCATGCTTAAAGTGCCGCACACGTTCACGATCTCCCCCACCTTATACTTATTTTCCGCGCCAGTTTCATAAACATCAATGATTTTTTCTTTGCTCTCACTCGATGTACACATAGAACGAGCCTTGCATCCACTACAAGCGGCCAATTGAACGATGTTCACTCGTACATGACCGCCTTCTATGGACTCTATCACCCCTTGATGTTCGATTATCTCCTTCATTATTATAGCCCAACTATAATTTTGACAAAAGTTTTTCAATTCATGGTAACAAATTGCAAAGTATAGATTACAACTTTGTATGCAAAAGTAGTGATTTTAATGGTATTAAGAAAACGAAAAAGAGAAAAAACACTTTAAAAGCTAAAAGTTTGTACAAATCCCTCCAAAATGACAAAGAAAAAACATAACTTTGCACCGTCATTACGAGATAATGACAGAGTTCACGTCGTCACGAGCTGGCGACATAATCATTAACAAATAAACAATTTTATTGCAAAATGGCAACAAGAATTCGTTTGCAGCGTCACGGTCGCAAGAACTATGCGTTCTACAGCATCGTTATCGCTCACT
The DNA here is from genome assembly GCA_904501945.1 of uncultured Bacteroidaceae bacterium. Taxonomy (GTDB): domain Bacteria; phylum Bacteroidota; class Bacteroidia; order Bacteroidales; family Bacteroidaceae; genus Minthosoma. The sequence continues at coordinate 1,744 of CAJGCU010000084.1, read as the reverse complement.
CTGATGCACCACGTGATGGTCGCTTCATTGAAAAGATTGGTACTTACAACCCAAACACCAATCCTGCTACTATTGATTTGAACTTTGAGCGTGCACTCTACTGGGTGCTTGTTGGTGCTCAGCCAACTGACACAGTTCACAGCATCCTTTCTAAAGAAGGCGTTTACTTGAAGAAGCACCTGATGGGTGGTGTCAAGAAGGGCGCATTCGATGAAGCTGCAGCAGAAGCTAAGTTCTCAGCTTGGAAGGCTGAAAAAGAAACTAAGGCACAGAAGTTTGCAGACAAGAAGGCAGCAGACAAAGCTGCGGACATGGCTGCTCGTCTTGCTGCAGAGAAGAAAGTTAACGCTGCTATCGCTGCTAAAATTGCAGAAAAGAAGGCTGCAGCTGCAGCAGCTCAGGCTGAAGCAGAAGCACCAGCTGAAGAAACTGCAGAGGAAGCACCAGCAGAAGCATAATTTTTATGCCCTATGCAGCTTTTCGACACAGAAAAAGCAAGGTGAATCTCGATTGAGATTCACCTTTTTTATTTCTAACGTTTTTTCTTCAGATTCCAGCGACCTGCATGAATGCCCACTTTCACTTCCATGCTATAAGCCTTTCCTAAATTAGCCTTCAAGTTATACCCCACATAAAATGGCTTGAAGAACTTCGGATAATAGCGAATCCCAACAGTCTCAATAACAGGAGGTTCAAACTTCTTACCCACCCATCCATGCTGACGGAACAAATAAGTACCGACAGACATAGCCAAAGACAGTTGCTTGTAATAAACCTCGTGATGAGCAGCAATGCTAAGCACATGTTTGCTATGCTTGTAGCTTCCTGTCAATCCGCATTCCTTCTCTATCAGCGGAGAACGTCCTGAATATCCTCCGAAAGAATATTCCAGGCCAATTCCTGAAGCATGCACCTGATTATAACGAAACATCGGAACGATGCTTGCATTCCATACCGTATGAAGCCCTAATCCATCTTTACAGAATCGCGGATCATCTTCTGGCAATATATCACGATACAACACCCATTCCTCATACATGGTACGGAATCCGACAGAAGCATTTACATCCAAATAAAGATAAGGATTAAAAGGTTCTCGCCTGAATGCCTGCAAGCGTGCCAGACGTTGCTCAAACGTAAGGCCTTTATCTGTTGCCGGACGATTCACGTCACATCTGGCACGAACAGCCAATCCGTAAGAATTAGAGCCCTTATTAGGCCTGTCGGTCGCTCCATTAGACACATGTTTGTACTCCACGCCCAGACTCACTTCCACAGCTGGAGCAATTCGATAACCAGCATACAATCCGCAGCCAAAATACAAAGAAAGGTGCTGGCCAATCATGTCATTGTCTATATTGCTATACGTATTGAATGGGCGAGAGCAATATGCCAATCCGTTCTCCAAAGAATATCCAAAAGACCACTTCCTGTTACGATAGATGTCGCGCCTAAATCCAATATATGCATTCCACACGCACCCCAGACTTGACACATACGGAGTGTCGCCCGTATGCAGATGCGTATGGCTGAAATCAAGCAGCTGAACACCAGCTTCGAGTGTCGGAAAACCGAACACACGGTCATACACACTGATTGCTGTATCAAGAGGATTCGCCTGCGAAGTCATGAACAGGCTATAGTTTCCGCTCCAACCTCGCTTGACAAGCTTTTCTCCACGCATGCTAATGTTGAAAAGATGGCTGATAGAACCACCTCCACCAATAGAATAGAGAAATTTCGG
>CAJGCU010000083.1 GCA_904501945.1 uncultured Bacteroidaceae bacterium | reverse complement strand
CATTAAAGCAGTATTAAATCGCAAGAATCCTCAAAACATTTCACCCCAAGAACTTGTGATTTACTGTGGCTTATGCATGAATCTTACCAATAAAACGGTAACCATAGATGGAGAACCTACCATGTTGACAAAAACAGAATTTGAACTTCTCCGACTATTCATGCAGCATCGAGGAAAAGTTTTCACACGTCAACAAGTCATCGAAAAAGTGTGGCCACAAGAAGTTATTGTAACTGATCGTACCGTCGATGTTAATATCACACGAATGCGTAAAAAAATCGGGAAGTATTCATCAAACATCATCGCAAGACAAGGATACGGTTATCTTTTTGAAGAATAAATATAAAAGATGAAGAAAAGGAAGAAGATAACAGAAGGGCACAAAATGTTCTTCAATGTAATGGGGGTATTCCTTATCTATACCCTTATATTCTTACTTTTCAAAAATTATGAACAAAATTACCTGCCTCCTTACAACGAAACAGATGACATCCATCTGCTCATATTTTGTGGTTCTTTCATGATTGGATTGGCATGGATTATGTACTATTATGCAAAACGAATGAACAAGCGCATCAGCTATGAACAAAGAAAAAAAGAAACATTGATGCGCAGAGAATTAACACAAAATATATCTCATGAACTGAAAACCCCTGTCGCCAGTATCCTCGGATTTACAGAAACCATACTAGACAATCCTTCCATGTCCGAAGAAACGAAGATACAATTTGTCATTCGCACCAATGCTCAAGCTCAACGACTGGCTTCACTTCTACAAGATATTTCCATGCTTAACCGTATGGACTACGCAGCCAATGTTCTTACCATAGAACGAATAAATGTATCAAATGTCGTCTCCGAAATTATTCAAGAAATAGAACTTGACCTCAACAAAAAAAATATGCTTTCTAAAAATTACCTACCAGAAAACATATTGATTAAGGGCAACACTTCTATGGTATACAGCATATTCCGAAATCTATTTGAAAATGCAATTAACTATGCAGGGAATGGTACAACTATAGAAATTGCCGCAAAAGAACATCCAGACAAGTGGCAATTCAGATTCAACGACAATGGACAAGGCATCCCTTCAGAGCATTTGACTCGCATCTTCGAACGATTTTACAGAATTGACAAAGGACGAAGCCGTGCTCTTGGCGGAACAGGATTGGGACTTGCTATCATCAAGAACGCCATACAATTACATGGTGGAAACATCACAGCATCTTCGGCAGAAGGTGGAGGTTTATGTTTTGATTTTACGTTAAAAAAAATGATAAAATCTTTCTAACAAGGCTAAATTTTTACATATATGATTAAAATAGCACAACAACTGACTGATTTGGTGGGTAATACACCATTACTACAACTCAATGCCTATTCTGCAGCAGAACAATTGCAAACAAATATTATTGCCAAACTGGAATATTTCAATCCCGCAGGCTCTGTCAAAGATCGGGTAGCGCTCGCAATGATTGAAGATGCTGAAAACAAAAAGCGCATAAAGCCTGGAGCGACAATCATAGAACCCACATCAGGAAATACTGGCGTGGGATTAGCATTGGCCTGTGCTGTAAAAGGCTATAAACTTATCCTCACCATGCCAGAAACCATGTCAATAGAAAGACGTAACCTTGTCAAAGCCTATGGTGCATCAGTCGTTTTAACTCCTGGCAATTCAGGTATGAAAGGAGCCATAGAAAAAGCAGAAGAACTCCGCAACAGCACCACCGGCTCTATTATTCTGCAACAGTTCGAAAATCCAGCAAACCCTGCCACACACTATGCCACAACAGCCGAAGAAATTTGGCGCGACACAGATGGAAAAATTGACATATTCATTGCTGGAGTTGGAACAGGAGGAACCATCAGTGGCATTGGGAAAAGGCTCAAAGAACTCAATCCATCCATCTGTATCGTAGCAGTAGAACCCGAAGCATCAGCAGTTCTCAGCGGAGAAGCACCTGGTTCTCATGGCATACAAGGCATCGGAGCAGGTTTCATTCCAAAAACCTTCGATCCTAATGCCGTCGACGAGATTTTCAAAGTTTCCACCGATGCTGCGATTCTACACAGTCGAAAAGTAGCAGCCACAGAAGGTCTACTTGTCGGGATATCATCAGGTGCAGCTATTTATGCAGCCACTCAAATAGCTAAAAAATCTACAAATAAAGGAAAAGTCATTGTAACACTTCTTCCCGACACAGGAGAACGATATCTTTCAACAGCCCTTTACGATTTCGATAATTATCCACTCTAATCAACACAAATATCCACAAAAGTACCGTTCGACATACATCCCGTAATAATCGAACGGTACTTTTTCTGCTTTTATTTTTTGTTGTTTAACATTTCTTCGTACCTTTGTGCCCACATTTCAATGTTTTGGAAAAAGAAAATGGAAATCATCAATTCAGTAAAGGAACTCAAGGCCAAGGTTTCTGCCCTGAGAAGTGATAACAAAACTGTTGGACTCGTACCAACAATGGGAGCGCTCCATGCAGGACACGCATCCTTAGTCAGTCAAAGCGTGAAGGAAAACGATGCTACTATAGTAAGCGTATTCGTCAATCCAACCCAATTCAACGACAAGAACGACCTTGCTGCATATCCTCGCACGATGGATGCTGACTGCGCCCTGCTTGAAAGCATCGGTGCAGACTACGTATTTGCACCAACAGTAGAAGAAGTTTACCCAGAACCAGACACACGCATATTCTCTTATCCTCCCACCGATACCGTCATGGAAGGCGCCTTCCGTCCCGGCCATTTTAATGGTGTTTGCCAAATAGTAAGCAAGCTCTTCATGTTTGTAGAGCCCGACCACTCCTACTTTGGCGAAAAGGACTTCCAGCAGATAGCAGTCATCAGCGCCATGGTGGCAGACTACCAGACGCAAGGTGCAGAATGGGCAAAACGCATGAAGATACGCCCTTGCCCTATCATACGCGAAGAAGACGGACTCGCGCTCTCCAGCCGCAACACCCTCTTGGCAGCCAACGAACGTGCCATAGCCCCCAACATCTACAAGGCGCTCAAGGGCAGCATTGACTACAGCCGCACACATACGATTGACGAGACAAAGCAATATGTCATCAACCAAATCGACGCTGTTGACGGACTCGAGGTGCAGTATTACGACATTGTCAATGCCGGCACCCTCGCAAGCGTTACCACATGGGACGATGCAGAGCACATCCAAGGCTGCATCACAGTTTTCTGTGGCGCCACCCCTATCCGACTCATCGACAACATCAACTACAAATAACAGAGGACCATGCAGATAGAAGTATTGAAATCGAAACTGCACTGCGTCAAGGTGACAGAAGCCAATCTCAACTATATGGGCAGCATCACCATCGACGAAGACCTCATGGATGCCGTTGGCATCATCGCAGGCGAAAGAGTATTCATTGTCAACAACAACAATGGCGAACGCTTTGACACCTACGTCATCCGTGGTGAACGCGGCAGCGGCTGTATCTGCCTCAACGGCGCCGCTGCACGTAAAGTCCAAGTAGGCGACATCATCATCATCATGTCCTATGCCCTCATGGACTTCGAAGAAGCCAAGACATTCCAGCCCAAAGTGGTCTTTCCCGACCAGAACACAAACAAACTCCTGTGAGCCTCACTCACAGGAGTTTTTTGTTTGGTGCAATCGAACATCTATTATGTAAAATAGAAACTCGCGTTATTTTATATACCAATCAAACCATTCCATCACAATTCAAAATAAATTATTAAAAACAAAATGCCCTTCCAAAATCAGGCATTTACTTGTAATGAATGCATTTAAAATCAGAACCAATTAAGTCTTTTAAACAAGGATCAACATATATTGTATAATTACTACCTTGTATCTCAACAAAATCATGATTCCTAAAATAATTTTTATGTTTTGTATTCAAAGATGAATACCATTTACATAAATTTATTCCAAAACATTCAACATATCCTACTACAGGTTTAGCTTTTGCTTCAATATTATTTGCTTGAAAAGCTTCATTGCATAATGAAGAACATACTTTAGCATAAGTCACACAGTGAGCCTTAGATACACTATGTTTAAATAAAGGATCTTGTTTAAAAGAAAACTCTAACAGATTAACAGTAACACCAACACAATGATTAATTATTTCAACTTCTGACAAATTAGCAGTATTAATAATTAATTCGTTTTTAATAGAATCAGGAATTTTTACATTTCCTCGTCTATCATATTGCTTTACTAATTCTAATCTAAACAAGAATAAACTTAGTACAAACAACATAAAAGCTACCAGGCAAAGCACAAAAAAGGACTTTCGCATATAATATTTTATTCATGACGCATCTAATTGCCATTCTGAAAATGGGCAGTTTCAAATGTTCAAAAATAAAACGTCAGTAACGCCTTTTAATATGTAGCATCTTACTCGCCATCTTCATGCTTATACAACAAGCTCATGTGAGTGAAGACTTTGCAAGATACAAATAAATCTGATTAATGTGAAATAAAGTCAGATAAATTGCAAAGATTTTAGTATTAATAAAGAGAAACACTTTATACCTAAAAAGGGGTGTGCTTTACACCTCAAAAGGGGTGAGAGTCTCACCTATACCATAGGTAAGACTCTCACGTGTACCACAGGTGAGACTCTCATCCCTTTTGAGGTGTAAAGCGCAGGGAAATGACACAGGGGAAAGATATAGAGAAAAGCGGAAGAAAAGGAGGGTGTGAGATTATGAGGGCAGAGAAAATGAACGAAAACATATTGAGACCTTTTGCTTGAAAGTTTTTTCAAATACATCTTTCACATTTTTCTTAACATACATAGGAAATAAGAGAAAATTCATGTATCTTTGTAAATAAAAAGAAGAAGATGAAACGAATACTTTTCATTTGCCTTGGCAATATATGCAGATCTCCTATGGCTGAAGCCATCATGCGGAAACTTGTGAAGGAAAAAGGTGTTGCTGAAGAATACGAAATTGATTCGGCAGGACTGATTAGCTATCACGAGGGAGAAGGTTCTGACCCTCGCATGAAAAGCCATGCTTATCGGCGTGGATACTTGCTGAACCACATCTCTCGCCCCATCAGAGAAACTGACTTCGACGAGTTTGACCACATCATCTGCATGGATGACAGCAACTGGGAACGGCTGCATCGGCTGGCTCCAACGCTGGAAGCGGCTGAAAAGATTGAGCGCATGACGGACTATTGCCGCTCACATGTCATTGATCATGTGCCTGACCCCTATTATGGTGGAGCGCAAGGATTTGAGAATGTCATCGACATCCTTGAGGACGCATGCCAAGGGCTTTTGGAATCGTTCGAATAGGCATTTCGGGTTAAAAGTATGAAAGATTTCATGTGAACAGGAAAGCTGTTTACCACAAAATGATTATCTTTGCCTGTATGAAAGAATTTGACATCAACATACGCATCAGAGTGAAGCTGGAAGAGGAATTGTCCGCTATGGAAAGCGTCCTTCTTGACAAGGCTCGCCAAGCCACCTACCGCAGCTACTCACCTTATTCTCGCTTCTCTGTAGGAGCGGCAGTGGAACTGGAGGATGGCAGCATAGTTGAAGGCAGCAATCAGGAGAATGCCGCCTACCCGTCTGGCCTTTGCGCTGAACGTACCTGCATGTTCTATGCCAATTCTCGTCACCCAAACTCCCCTATCCGACGGCTCTGCATCGCTGCACGCAACACTGATGGCAATTTCACGCCACGACCTGTCGCTCCTTGTGGCGCCTGCCGGCAAGCGTTGCTGGAGGCAGAGCTGCGTGCAGGCAAGGATATAGAGATTCTGCTCTATGGTACAGAGTGCATCTATTGCGTTGACAGCGTGCATGCGCTGCTTCCGCTTTGCTTTGACGGTAGTTTTTTAGAATGACCCTTTTTATGCCCATTTGCTGACCTATGCAACCATTAAGAATTTATAAGGCTTCGGCCGGTTCTGGAAAGACGTTCACCTTGGCTGTTGAATACATCTCCCTGCTGGCCATCAACCCGATGGAATATCAAAACATCCTGGCTGTGACCTTCACCAACAAGGCTACTGCCGAGATGAAACAGCGCATCTTGGGAACGCTCTACGGCATTGCGCATGGACTGAAAAGCAGCGACGGATATGTCGAGAAGATATTGGAGAGCCTGAAAGAAAAGGCAACCCTGCCTCAGTATCAAGAAGAGCCCTATCGCTCAGCACTGAGAGAGATGGACTGCCAGAAACTGAGACTGCGCGCAAAGGAGGCTTTGGCTAACATCATACACGACTACAGCCGCTTCCACATCACAACCATCGACTCGTTCTTCCAGAACATTGTTCGCGAAATTGCCTACGAACTGGAACTTTCTACAAAGCTGAAGGTGGAGCTGGACGAAACAGAGGTGCTTTCCAATGCTGTGGAACAGATAATAGAGCAGCTGAAAGAGGACTCAAGCGAATTCCGTACCATCATCGAGTTCATCGAGGAGAAAATCAGAGAAAACCGTTCGTGGCAAGTCGAAGAGACTGTAAAGGAGTTTGGCAGCAACATTTTCAAGGAAAAATACCTGATTCATGGCGAAGAGATGCGCAAGCAGATAACGGACTTCGGCGCCATCTTCAAATATCGCAATGTCATCAACGACTATCTGAGCCAGAAGAAGCAGGATGTCATCAAGCTGGGCATTCAGATAAAGCAAGCCTATGAAAGCATAGGAATGACGGAAAAGGACGGCAGCAAGAGTGTCGTCACATTCATAGAGAAGGTGTGCGCCTACCAAATAACAGAGCCAACCAATAATGCCAAAGGTACATTCTCTGACACTATAGAGGAGCACATCACAAACAGCGAGAAGTGGTTCAAGAAGGGGGCGAAGAATCAAGCATGGCTCAAGCCGCGCGTTGAACTGACGCTGATGCCTTTGCTGGCAGAAACCTTCAAGGCACACGACGAATATGTCAGCCATTTGCTTACTGTCCATGCCATAGGCCAGCACCTCTACTCGCTGATGCTGCTCAACAAGATTAGCCAGACGGTGAAATCGCTGAATGAGGAGAGCAGCCGATTCCTCCTTTCTGAAACAGCCAATTTCCTGCGCAATGTCATCAACAACCAAGACATTCCTTTCATCTACGAAAAGACTGGTACTGTCATCAAGCACATCATGATTGATGAATTTCAAGATACCTCCACCCTGCAATGGAGCAACTTCAAACCGCTCATCCTGAACAGCCTTGCCACCGATGGTTCATGCCTGATTGTGGGTGACGTGAAGCAGAGCATCTACCGATTCCGTAACTCTGACTGGCAGATACTGAACAGCATAGAACAAGACGAAGAACTTAAGAACCACATGGGGAAAATCCCTGCCACGTACAATTTCCGTTCTTCAAGAAATGTGGTGGAATTCAACAATGAGCTGTTCAAGAATGCAGTCAACATCATGAAGGAAGACTGCCCTGCCCTCTCCTTAGCTTATGGCGATGTGAAACAGATAGCCAAGAAAGAAGAACATGCGGGTTTTGTACGGATAGAGAACATCGACTATCACAGCATCGACACGGAAAACCTGCCTGCGACTTGGGCGAAAGAAACAGCTGAGAACTATCATGAAGCAACCTTGCAGCGCATTCAACTATCAGTCAAAGAACTAATAGACAATGGCGTGAAAGCCAACGATATTACAATTCTCATACGGACCAACAATGAAGTACAGCTCATCAGCGATTACTTCAATCAACACCCTGATGTGGTCAACGTAAAGATTGTGTCTGACGATGCCTTCAGGCTCGATGCTTCGCCAGCCATCAACATCATCATTTGTGCATTGAGAGTGCTGGCCGAGCCAAGCAGCTCGCTGCATCTCGCCGCTCTCACCTATCATGCCTCCTCTATTCCGTCAGCCTTCAATCAGGAGGAGCAGGAAAAGATGCGATACCTTCCCATCGCAGAGCAAGTCGAACGCATTTATCAAATGTTCAACCTCGACCAGTTACCCCATCAGGACGCCTACCTCTTCTTCTTCAACGATCTGATAGAGCAGTTCTGTCAGGAAAACCTCACAGACCTCGATACATTCTTGCAAGCGTGGGATGAGAAACTTTGCGAGAAGACCATTCCCAACGGAACGGCAGATGGCGTGCGCATCATGACGATGCACAAGTCTAAGGGTTTGGAATTCTCCAGTGTCATCATTCCATCATGTTCGTGGTCCATCAAGCCCAAAGACAAAGAAGTGATATGGTGTATGCCTAAGCAAGCGCCTTACAACATGATGCCGCTTCTTCCCATCAGCGTCAATCGAGCCAAGAACAACAGCATTTTTGCCGATGACAGAAAAGAAGAAGAGTTGAAAACACTAGTGGACAATATCAATGTATTGTATGTAGCATTCACTCGTGCCAAGAATAACCTCATCATACTGACAGGCAACAAGTTGGGAGAAACATTGAATGAGAATGCACCCATAGAAAGCGCGCAGTCATTCCTCATCAGGTCTATCCCTGAGCAGATGCAGAAGAGCGATATTGATGGCGTTATCACCCGTTATGAGCTGGGGACTATCGTTCCCACTCAGGCTCCAAAAGAAGAAAAGGAAAAGAACGTCATGGAGTGCGAATACGACTCATTGCCCGTATCGTTCGTCTCACATCCGTCAGCAGCGATATTTCGCCAAAGCTACGAGTCAGACCTGTTCATCACCCAAGACTCTCCCAATCCACGCTCGCAGAAGCATGCAGAACGCATCCGTCTCATCAGTTTAGGAAATCTCTATCACAGCATATTCCAGCACATCCACATTCCCAATGATGTGCCCCATGCCATCCAAATGCTGAAATCAAAAGGATGCTTTGGTACATTGCTCGATGCGAAGGAAGCACAGGTTACCGTTACCAAACTGATTGAAGGCATTGCAGAGAATCACCCCGAATGGTTCTCGCCCGAATGGCAAACACTTAACGAGCGCGCCATCCTCTACCTCGAGAACAAAATACTGAAAACCAAGCGACCAGACCGCGTCATTGTCAAAGGGAACCAAGCCATCATCATCGACTACAAGACAGCGCAAGGCGTCATCAAGACAGAAGCAGACGGGTGCCTTGTCGCTCCCAAGGACAACAGGGAACAACTGGAAAACTACAAAGAGCTGCTGCAGCAGATTGGCTATACGAACGTAAAAGCCTTCTTGTGGTACATACTTGATAATATCATTATTCCTATATAATAACTAACTAACAAATGAAAACAAAGAGAACCGCTTTTTTGCTGACCATGCTTGCCAGCATGACAACAGCCACACCGACCTATGCACAGTTTGAAGGATTCGGCATGGGCGGATTCAATATGGGGAACTTCAACATGGAGGAGATGATGCCCAAAGTGAAGCACACAAAGATGGAACAGCTGGAGTCCAATCTGCCTGTCATCACCATTACCACCAATACCCCTCTGAATGCCCAGAAGAAAGTCGGTGCCAAGATGAGTATCGGAGATTACGAAGGAGACATCGGCATCAAGCTGCGTGGAAACAGCTCGCTATCTTTCAACCAAAAGAAATACACCATTGAAACAAGAGATGAAAACGGGAACGAGCTAAAGGCGGCTCTGCTGGACATGCCTGCAGGCAAAGACTGGGTGCTCCTCGCACCCTACAACGATGTGTCGATGGCGCGCGACCCACTCGCCTTCCAGCTGTGGAGAGACATGGGACATTGGGCACCACGCACACAAATGGTCGAGGTGCTGATGGATGGTGAATACCTTGGCGTCTATATCCTCTCAGAAGCAATCAAGCGAGGCTCTTCACGCGTCAACATTCCCAAACTGCAAGCGGAAGACACTGAGGGCATCAACCTGACAGGCGGATACATCCTACGCATCGATACCTATAACGAGGAGGACGCCACATT
>CAJGCU010000082.1 GCA_904501945.1 uncultured Bacteroidaceae bacterium | reverse complement strand
TACGGTGATAAGAACGCTTTACTGTACTCTTGAACGTATATTTTGCTATCATTCTATCAAAAAACTTGCAAAAATCATCTGCCATACAGAATAATTCAGTAACTTTGGCTTCGGTGATCATAGCGATTATTGTTTTGTATTCCTTTGTAATTGAACACTATAAAGATACAACAATTTTCGCTAATCGCCAAATTTATAGATAGTTAAAATTCATCGAACTCACGTTAAATTAGCATATGCCGTACCCCTCGGGTCCACCATGGTGGACCCGAGGGGTACGGCATATCGTAGCCGAGGGGTACGATACAAATTTGCAATATAAGAATGGGCTGCATCTTTGGATGCAGCCCATTCTTATATTGCAAGTCATTTTACTTCACACTCCACTCGAATACGCCAGCGCTATAGTCGCCCTGTACGATTTCAAGCTTCATTCCTGTAGTCTTCACAGGGTCGAAGTTGACGATGTTGGCAGCACCTTTCACTGTGCCATATTCGCTTGGATTCTTCACCTCTGCCCAATCGCCTGATTCGGTTTTGTAGTAAAGCTTCCATGCGTCAGGAACGCGACAACCACCCCAAGGACCATCATCAAACCAGTAAACTGTAGATGTGCTTACTGTCTCAGCCTGAGCAAACTCGTATGCAAGCCACTCTGTGCTATTTTTGCCTGGCCACCAGTGTGTGTAAGGTGCAGAACGGTCGTTTGCATCGGCTGGAACAAGACGGTCATTGATGGAAGAAAGTGCAGGCAGACGGCGTGTGCTTGCGCTGATTTTACTTTCTGAAGCGATAGACGCAGGAAGTGCAGGGCTGGTTGCATTGAGGTCCTGTGGAATCCATACAGCCATCTTGCCAGGTCCACGGTGTGCCCATGCATAGTAAGGAATGAGCACGAGACTCTCGTCAGCAGCCTGAAGCTTACCTGCCTTATCGAAAGTCAATGTCTGTGCACTTGTTGTGAGTGTCTGAACAGTAGTGTTCATAATCTCTTTTGTACCAAGCTGGAACTTAGGTTCCTGATTGATGAGCACAGAGAAGATATCACACTGGTTGTCTGGCCATTCAGCGCAGTAAACGATAGGACCGCGTTCAATAGCCACACGTCCCTTATCGGCAGCAACCTGTCCGTTAGCACGAACGAGACGTGGCTCCATGTCGAAGTGAATCTGAACCTGATCGCCCTTCTTCCACTGACGGTCGATAACGAAGTAGCCTTGCTTCAGTTCGCTTGTCACTTCTTCACCATTTACTTTAATAGAGTACTTGAGGTGCTTTCCATCAGTGTATGTATAAAGATTGCTTGGCACAACATCACCCTTTACCCATCCAGGAATACGGATGTTAAGCGCATACTGGCCATTGCCCTTGTTAATCTTGAGTGTCACATCACCATCCCATGGATAGTTTGTCTGCTGCTCAAGTTCAACTTGCTTCTTGCCTATTTTTACGTTGACAGTATTAGAGTTAAAGAGGTTGACATAGAGTCCGTTGTCTTTTACCGCGTAGATATACTGTGGGAGAGATGGAACGAAGCGAGCAGCATTGGATGGGCAGCATGCGCAACCGAACCATTCCTGACGCTGGTGCTGTCCCATGCTCTGGAGTGGATTAGGATAGAAGAACTTACCACCATCGATAGAAATACCAGAAATGACACCATTGTAGAGCGAACGCTCAAGTGCATCATAGTACTTGGAATCGCCATGAAGGAGGAAGAGTCGGTAATTGAGATACACCTGTGCAATAGCAGCGCAAGTTTCGCAGTATGCGCTCATGTTTGGCAGTTCGTAATTCTTACCAAATGCCTCACCGCTTGCTGTTGCGCCCACACCACCTGTGATGTAGAACTTCTTGGTAACAATGTTGTCCCAAATGCGGTCGATTGCTTCGATGTAACTCTTGTCGCCAGTGAGAGCAGCCACGTCTGCCATACCTGCATACATATATCCTGCACGTACAGCGTGACCTACTGCTTCGTCCTGCTCAAGCACAGGCAGATGGCTCTGGCTGTAGTCGCTCAAACTGTGGAAATAACCGTCATTGTCATAGAGGCCACGGCGTGTCTGCTTCCATGCAGAATCGCGCTTACCACGTTTGTCGAGGAAGAACTTTGCCTGATCCAAATATTTCTTGTCGCCAGTTGCAATGTAAAGCTTAGCCAGACCCATCTCTGCAATCTGGTGTCCTGGCACCACGCTTGCCTGCCCTGGCTTATCACCAATCTCGCGGCATACGCAGTCTGCATACTTAATGGCAATGTCAAGGAAGTTTCTCTTGCCTGTTGCATAGTAGTGAGCCACAGCAGCCTCGCACATATGTCCAAGATTGTAGAATTCATGGCTGAGGTCTTCTACACGCTCCCAACGCTTTTCTCCAGCCCACTCATGTGGTTTCTGAGGGTTCTGGGTACGAGCCGTAAAGAGATAGCCGTCTGGCTCCTGAGCAGAAGCGATTACAGCAATGACGCTATCCACATACTTGTCCAGTCTGCCACCCTTAAACTTAGCGTTAGGATAGGTTTGCAGCAAATAGCTTGCTCCTTCAATAGTCTTGTAAGGGTCTGTGTCGTCAAAAGAATATGTACCGCTCTTGATTTCAAACACCTTGCTTGGATCCTTCAAGTGCTCTGCAGAATTGCTGAAGTTAGTGTAACGTCCCGTCTCTTCACTCTTTGTAAAAGCAAGAGGAATAGTTACGTCCTGGCTTGCTTGCAGACGTTGTCCCCAGAATGTGTTCTGAGCAACCTTCACCTTAGTGAATGGAACCTGAGTGATAGGGTAGCCACCATTTTGGTCTTGTGCTACCATACTGACGGCTGATACAGCCGCCAATGTCAGTGCAATAAGTTTTTTCATTAATAAAATATTGGTTTATAGGTTGAAAATATAAAGGTCGTAAAACAATGTATTGATTTGCAAAGGTAGTATTTTCTTTTCTTTCTTCATAGAAATTAAGAGACAAATGTTGATACAGATAATGGAAATGCCTACTTTTTGTACAAACTTTTTAGTGTTTTTTTATTTGTATGGTGATATTTGGACAATTTTTTCATTCTCCACCTTTGCAATTTGGTTATGACGAAAAGAAAACGTAACTTTGCATTGCAAAGTCTATGTGCCTGACAGGCACACCTTGCTGAAAAGATTGTTTTTAGTACAAGAAAAGATTCACAATATAACTATATATAGGCTTATGGCAGAAACATTGGAAATGAAGGAACTCGCTGAAGTGGTGGTTCGTTTCTCTGGTGATTCCGGCGACGGCATGCAGCTTGCCGGGAACATCTTTTCTACAGTGTCAGCTACTGTAGGTAACAGTATCAGCACATTTCCGGACTATCCGGCAGACATACGTGCCCCACAGGGTTCGCTGACAGGTGTGAGCGGATTTCAAGTACACATCGGTGCAGAGATGGTATATACTCCTGGCGACAAGTGTGATGTACTTGTTGCCATGAATGCGGCTGCACTCAAAACACAGTATAAGTATGCCAAACCTGGAGCTGCCATCATCATTGATACAGACTCTTTCGGACCGTCCGACCTGAAGAAAGCTGCTTTTGCCACAGAAGACTATCTGGGCGAAATGGGCATCGATCCCGACCGTGTAATCGCTTGCCCTATCACTCAAATGGTGAAAGACTGTCTTGCCGATTCCGGCATGGATGTGAAAGCAATGCTGAAGTGCCGTAACATGTTTGCCCTCGGTCTCGTGTGCTGGCTGTTCGACCGCGATCTCGACATTGCGTTCAACTACCTTAAAGAAAAGTTTGCAAAGAAAGCGGGAGTGGCAGAGGCAAACATCAAAGTGATTCAGGCTGGCTACGACTACGGACACAACACCCACAGTTCTGTGGCAAATGTATATAGAATAGAAACCAAGAACAAGGTGCCAGGACGTTATATGGACATCACTGGCAACAAAGCTACAGCATACGGATTTATAGCAGCGGCAGAGAAGGCTGGATTGAAGCTATTCCTCGGCTCGTACCCCATCACACCTGCAACAGACGTTCTACACGAACTTTCTAAACATAAGTCACTTGGCGTAACGACAGTACAGTGTGAAGATGAAATTGCAGGCTGCGCTTCTTCTGTAGGAGCATCGTTTGCTGGCGCACTTGCAGTGACATCAACTTCTGGACCTGGCATCTGTCTGAAGTCAGAGGCCATGAACCTTGCTGTCATCATGGAACTTCCGCTTGTCGTGCTTGACGTGCAGCGCGGCGGTCCCGCAACAGGACTTCCTACCAAATCAGAACAGACCGACCTTTTGCAGGCACTCTTCGGACGCAATGGTGAAAGCCCAATGCCTGTCATTGCTGCAACATCTCCTACGGACTGTTTCGAAGCTGCTTATGCAGCATCAAAGATGGCACTTGAGCACATGACTCCAGTCATTCTTATGACTGATGCATACGTGGCAAATGGTTCTGCTGCATTCAAACTTCCTAATCTTGCAGACTACCCTGCTATCAACCCACCATACGTTCCAGAAGAACTTAAGGGCTCATGGACCCCATATCTCCGTGATGCAGAAACTGGTGTACGCTACTGGGCTGTGCCTGGTCGTGAAGGTTTCCAGCATATTCTTGGCGGATTGGAAAAGGACAACAAGACTGGTGCAATCTCTACTGACCCAGAAAACCATGATCTCATGACCCGTTTACGTCAGGAAAAGATAAACAAGATTCCAGTACCTGATCTCGAAGTGCTTGGCGACAAGGACGATGCAGACCTCCTCATCGTTGGATTTGGCGGTACTTACGGACATCTCCATGCAGCTATGGATGAGATGCGTGCAGCTGGCAAGAAAGTGGCACTAGCCCACTTCAAGTGTATCAATCCGCTGCCCAAGAATACAGCAGCCGTGCTTAGCAAATACAAAAAGGTTGTTGTGGCAGAACAAAACATGGGCCAGTTGGCAGGTTGGCTTCGTATGAAGATAGACAACTTCACGCCTTACCAGTTCAACCAAGTAAAAGGACAGCCTTTCGTGGTAGCCGAACTCGTCGAAGCATTTAACGAAATCATCAACAAGTAAATAGAAAGGACATTCACTATGGCATATACAGCTCAAGACTTTAAGAAGGGACAGCCAAGATGGTGTCCTGGATGTGGCGACCACTTTTTCCTTGCTTCGCTGCACAAGGCAATGGCCGAAATTGGCGTGGATCCTTGGAATACAGCCGTTATCTCAGGTATTGGCTGCTCCAGCCGCCTGCCTCACTATATGGCAACTTATGGCATGAATACCATTCATGGACGCGCAGCTGCTATTGCAACAGGTTGCAAAGTAACTAATCCCAACCTCGCTGTCTGGCAAGTAAGCGGTGACGGCGACGGACTCGCTATCGGAGGAAATCACTTCATCCATGCAAACCGCCGCAACATCAATCTGAACATGATTCTGCTTAACAACCGCATCTACGGATTGACAAAGGGACAATACTCTCCAACATCTCCTCGCGGATTTGTTTCTAAATCATCACCTTATGGAACAGTAGAAGACCCTTTCCGTCCTGCAGAACTTTGCTTTGGCGCACGTGGACACTTCTTTGCACGCGCCGTAGCTACAGACGCTCCTGGAACCGTGGATATTCTGAAAGCCGCCTACAACCACAAAGGCGCAGCCGTGTGCGAAATCTTGCAGAATTGCGTCATCTTCAACAATGGCACTCACGACGATGTTTATTCTAAAGAAGGTCGCGCAAAAAACGCTATCTATGTTGAACATGGGAAGCCGCTTATCTTTGGCGAAAACAACGAGTTTGGACTTGTACAAGAAGGATTTGGCCTGAAGGTTGTCAAGATTGGCGAGAATGGGGTAACCGAAGCAGACATTCTTGTTCACGATGCTCATTGCGAAGACAACACACTTCAGCTTAAGCTTGCGCTTATGGGCAATGGAGACGGTTTCCCTGTGGCTCTTGGCGTCATCCGCGATGTTGACGCACCAACCTATGACGATAGTGTAACTGCTCAGATTGAGGAAGTTAAAACCACAAAGAAATATCATAATTTCGCAGAACTTCTCGAAACAAATGATATTTGGGAAGTAAAGTAAACTCCAAGTAATCTCTACATATACTAAAAAAGCGAGACCCATTTGAATGTCTCGCTTTTTATTTTTATCTTTGTACTCAAAAAAAATGCGACAATGATACAGCAAACAGAATTCACACTTGAAGCAAGAAGCCGTGGCTTTCACCTCATTACAGGCGAAGTACTACGTCGTCTTCCCCAACCTCTGCCAGACACTGGAATGCTACACCTTTTCATCAAACATACATCATGTGCACTTTCCATCAACGAAAATGCAGATTCCGATGTACGCCGAGACATGGAACAAATCATGAGCAGGCTAGTAAAAGAAAACGAGCCTTATTACTTGCACACGCTGGAAGGAAGTGACGATATGCCTGCACACGCCAAGTGCAGCCTCATAGGCTCAGACTTGACAATTCCTATCACGCGCGGCCGACTAAATCTTGGTACATGGCAAGGCATATACCTATGTGAGTTCCGCGACTATGGCGGTGCTCGAAAAGTGGTAGCAACAATAATGGGCTAACTTCATGTTAGCCCATTATTGTTGATTATCTTTTGGATGTTTTTCACAACCCTTCTTCTTCGAGGTAGTTGCAATACACTCTTATAGCCGTTTCCACCATACGGACACAAGGACGCTTCCTATAATATTCGTCTGTGCGAGCCTCAGGAGTTGCTACTATCTTAATTTCAGGAATCGTACCATCAGCACGCTTCTGGTTAAGTCCTAAGAGTTCTTTGCAAATGATAGATCCCGTCTGTGCTCGAAAATCCTCGGCTAAGCGCTGCACCACTTCATAATTCCTCTTTTTAAGTTCTTGGTCTGGATAATCACCCTTCACCTCCAGACCTGCCAACATAAATATTCCGCAAGCACTTCCGCAGGTCTCTCTCATACGGCCTATACCTCCCCCGAAAGACCCCGATATGTGGGCAGCAAAGGACTCGTCCATTCCGTATCTATCTGCAAATGCGAGAACTACGGATTGTGCACAATTATAGCCTTGCTTAAAGTAGCCAATGGCTTTCTCTACTCTATCTTCTGTCTCCTGGGGGGTCATCTGTTCTTATACATGTCGTCATAGTACTTCTCGTACTCGCCGCTGGTAATGTTGTCCATCCATGCTTCGTTTTCAAGATACCACTTGACGGTCTTTTCAATACCTTCTTCAAACTGGAGTGATGGCTCCCAGCCAAGCTCTGCCTGAAGTTTACGTGAGTCAATGGCATATCGAGCATCATGTCCAAGGCGGTCTGTGACATAGGTAATAAGGTCTAAGTCAGCACCTTCTGGGCGACCAAGCAGACGATCAACAGTATTAATCACCACTTTGATGATATCGATATTTTTCCACTCGTTGAATCCGCCAATGTTGTAAGTCTCAGCTATTTTCCCATTATGGTAAATGGTATCGATAGCACGTGCGTGGTCAACCACATAAAGCCAGTCACGCACATTCTCACCCTTACCATACACAGGAAGTGGCTTACGATGACGTATATTATTGATAAACAACGGAATCAATTTCTCAGGGAATTGATAAGGACCATAGTTGTTTGAGCAGTTGGTCACAATGGTGGGCATGCCATAAGTATCATGGAATGCACGAACGAAGTGGTCACTGCTTGCCTTTGAGGCACTGTATGGAGAATGTGGATTATACTTTGTTGTTTCCAAGAAGAAGTCTGTTCCATAAGCAGCATGATGCTCAGAACTTGATGCAGTGGTCGTGAATGGAGACTCAACACCTTCTGGATGTGTCAGTTCGAGTGCTCCATACACCTCATCTGTAGAGATGTGATAGAAACGTTTTCCTTCATATTTCTCTGGCAGGCTCTCCCAGTAAAGTTTAGCAGCCTGAAGCAATGCAAGTGTACCCATCACGTTGGTGCGAGCAAAAGTGAAAGGGTCTTTGATGGAACGGTCCACGTGGCTTTCAGCTGCCAAATGAATAATACCATCAATTTTTTCATCTTGCATCAATTGATAGAAAGCATCAAAATCACAGATGTCCATTTTAACAAACTTATAATTAGGCTTATCCTCTATATCCTTGAGGTTAGCAAGGTTGCCTGCATAAGTCAGCTTGTCAAGATTGATGATTTTGTACTCTGGATACTTGTTCACGAAAAGGCGAACAACGTGGCTGCCGATAAAACCAGCGCCACCTGTGATGACGATGTTTTTCTTGAATTCCATAATGTTTGAACTATTCCTTTTTCAAAATGTGGGTACAAAGTTACAATTAAGTAAGAGAAAAAACAAATATATTTAACTTTTTCCTATCATGAGCAACTTTAAGCACACTTAATAACAACGAAAAAGAAGGCTGAAAAAAGATTGAAGGACTGAAAACAGTTCATTTTCAAGTCCTTCAATCTTTCAATTCTTACTATTCAATTTCAATGTTCTGGTTTTCTTTCACCTTCCCCTGTTCCAACTTCTTGGGAAGGTTGATTGTCAGAACTCCGTCATTCATACAGGCTGATATTTTCAGAGTTTCCACATTATCAGGCAAGGAGAGTCGCTGCTCGAACTTGCTGTAATTGAATTCGTGGCGCAGATATTTCGTCTGCTCATTTTCATTCTTTTTCTCTGTTTTCTTCTCCATGCTGATGACAAGGTTTCCATCACTGGTAACTACAACTTTGAAGTCTTTTTTACTCATGCCTGGAGCTGCAACTTCAACCTTGTAGCCTTTCTCCTCTTCCGATACATTCACGGCTGGGGTAGTATTGTTGCATTTGCAAGATGGCATCCATCCTTCATTAATGTAGTCGCTGAGCAACGCAGGTAGCCATCCTTGATGGCGTGGTGAATAAGTGCTAAGCATCATAACGTTTCTGTTTTTAAAGTGATACAATTAAATAAAATAAATATTGTTCCGTTGCATCCATCAAGCTCTTTCACAAGCCATGACTTCAATTGCCGTTCACCTTGTCAAAAGAACAAAACAAATGCCTAGCAGTCAGTTTGTCAAGCATTTTTAAACTCCATTAAAACATCAAGTATGCTATTTAAACTCTATTAAACCTGAAGGCATTTCATTTAAACTCCATTAAACTTTCCTTTTCAATTCTGTCATGTCAATATTGTCAGTAGTCCTTGCTGCCAAACTTCCATCTCCCATATTTTAACAGAGTTAGTTGTATGAATTTAAACTTTTATATAACTTTGTAACTTAAACAGCTGCTACAGGTGCTTCCAGAGGGATACCAGAACACATAAAAAAAGAAGAACTGCATCTTTATCTAATACAGTTCCCTCTATCTTAATTTATGAAATACAAAATATTATCGCCTTCTTCCATACTTATGCTTACGAACAGACACTTGCTTCATATCCTTTCCCACGGAATGTTCTACCGCATTTGGAGATGTTACGATAGCATACACAGGAGCGCTTGAAGCATCGAATGAGTCCATGTCGCGTGTAGAAAGATTCAGAACTCCATCCTTAATGGTCCAAGATACGGCAGACGCCAATTCCTGATTCTTTGACACCATATTGACGCTAAACTCCCTTCCTGGCACAATGACAAGATGTACAGGAACGTGTACTTTAACAGATGTGAACTCAGGTGTTGTAGACTTCTGTGCGTTTGCGCTGATGGCGATGACTGCTACAAGAGCAAGAATAAAAAACTTTTTCATATTTTTCAGTATTTAATTATTGTTTATAAAATATTTTTTTGATTACGGTGGCAAAGTTACAGACTCTCCACATGAGATAAAAGATGAAAATCCCCAATCAAGAGGGGATTTTCTATAAAGCATATAGGGAAATGGTCTTAAACCTATCCTCAACAAACTGATTTACAATAAAAATAGTACAAAAAGATTATTATTAAGCGTACATAAAAATAAAAAAATGAAACGAATTGGTTTACTTTCTGACACACACGGGTACTGGGATTCTCGTTTCGAAAAGTACTTTCAGGAATGTGACGAAATATGGCAT
>CAJGCU010000081.1 GCA_904501945.1 uncultured Bacteroidaceae bacterium | reverse complement strand
TCCTATTGGCAGCCTCTTTCGTTGGTCGAATTCAATGCCGATATGCGTCCGAACTGTGGCAAACTGCCCCGTCTTGCCGATGTGCGCACATATTATAATTATATAGATATTCCTTTTTCGCCTGTCAAAGCGACCCTCGCCCTGTTCCTGTCTGAGTTTCTCTGTGCCGCCCTGCGCGAAGAGAAAGACAACTCGCCCCTTTATCGTTACATCGAATCCTCTCTTCAATGGCTCGACATCGTCGATTCTTCGGCGTCTGTCGCCAATTTCCATTTGGCATTCCTCATGCACCTCAGCCGATTTATCGGCATCTATCCCAACTTGGAATGCCCCGACCGATATTTCGACCTCCTCTCTGGCGCTTACTGCGACCGTCAGCCGCCCCATGCCCATTTCTTGCAGCAGCAAGAGGCGGCTGCGCTGCCCAGGCTTTTCCGCATGGACTATCCAGTCATGCACCTTTTCCGTTTCTCGCGCCGTGAGCGCATGCGAATCCTTCAGGTACTCAACACTTACTATCGGCTGCACGTGCCGAATTTTCCTGAATTGAAATCCTTGTCAGTCTTGCAGGAACTCTATTCCTGACATCTTCAAAAAGAGGAACTGCTCCACCTTGCTTTTCACCCTCTCAGAAACGCTGCGCTTGATGCTTCAAAAGTGGTGAGAGTCTCACCTCTCCGGAGGTAAGAGTCTCACCTCTCCATCGGTGAGACTCTCACCACTTTTGGAGTACTGAAAGCGCCTAAAATGGCGGTACTTTTTAAGGGAAGTTTTTCAAGGTGTTTTGCCGGCTTTTTTCTTTCTCTTTTCCTTCTCCCGGCCTGTCGATTTTGGGGTGCTCTTCCTGTTGTCTCTTTTGGTGCGTTTCAGTAGCAAAAAAGCCCTTTTTGAGGCATAAAAGAGTTTTTTTTCTTCTTTTTCTGCAAAAAAGTTCGACGAAAGCGTTATATTTCGTAAAATCCCGTGTATATTTAAATAGAGAGCAATCATAAAAAGCATGGACAACGAAACACATGAACTCATACGGGGCTTGTGCCGCCAGGAACGGAAAGCCCAGCAGCGTATGCTCCAGATCTATGGCGACTTGGTTTTTGCCCAAGTGGCAAGTATCGTGGGTTGTCGGGAGGATGCCGAAGAAGTGTATCAGGATGTGTTTGTCAAAGCGTTCCGCAGCATCGGCACCTATGATGAGCGTCGAGCTCCACTGGTTGCTTGGCTGAGCCGCATTGCCTGCCATGAGTCGCTGAACTACTTGCGTTGCCGCAGTCTGCCAGTCGTTCCCATAGACGACAGTGATGAGATTGTGGAAAGCATGCCCGACGAGACGCTGGACCAATTCTTCCGGCAGCAAGACGAGGATGCCGTACAATCCCTGGAAAAAGCGCTGGAGTTTTTGCCGCCCGATGATTTGGCACTTGTCACCATGTTTTATTTTGAGAAGCAAAGTATGAAGGACATAGCTTACATAGTGGACTCGAATCCGTTCGCCATTGCCTCGCGGTTGAGCCGCATCAGAAAGAGACTTTATAAAATAATAAAATCTTCCCGTTCCCATGAAGAAAGAAAGCCCTGAAAATATCCACCAGCAAGATGTGAACCTGCGTGAAGCCGTTGCCCGTCGCGCCCGCAAGTATCCGCAAAGGCCTCAAGGCTTGGACGAGCGTGTGATGGAGCGGATGGCGTCTGACTCGCACGCGCCACATTTTACCCCCCCCCAGACGTAAGCTGTGGCTTTCAGCAGCCGCTTGTGTCGCTGCCGCCTTGTTTGTTGACTATACATTATATAATAATAAGGTGGAGCTACCTGTCTCTCCAGTCGGGGAGACCGCCCAGCTGCAGCCTCAGCCGCATGGAGCCGATGCGGATACGATTGTCCCTAAATTGAAAGAAGAGAAGACGGTGGAGCCTTTGCTGGCAAGGGAGGAGGTGGCTGCTCCTGTTCGTCCCACTCTCCAAAAGGAGGAGGCTGACTTGCCTCAAACCCCTGTGGAAAAGGAGGTCGGAGCGGTTGCTGGACAGCTTGCCGATGTCCAGACGGAGCCGTCTCCGGCAGCCGATGTGCTGGTTGTTCAAGCGGCTGAAGTTCCCTCGGCGGACGAAGGGCGGTTGGTAGCAGCAGTAACGGCCGATGAAGACTCAGCTTATCAGGATCCCGACAGAGTGAATGAGTGCATCGCGAGGTTTGTCGACTATCATGGTGTAGAGCCAGTGAATCAGGACAGTGCAGTGCCGCTCGACAGCAATGCAGCTGTTACCATCTATGTTTTTCCCGACAAGAAGGACGTGGATGTGTGGGGCAGGATGCTGCAAATGGCTCTTTGGTACGACAACGCCCAGCCCGGATATCATCTTGACTTGTCTCCGGAGCAGCTCTTCTTTGAGTTGCGAGACGAGAAGAAAGGGATGCAATACCGCTGGATTGCAGAACGGATAGAGGGGAGAATCCTTCTCTGCTGCGCCCATTCGCCCATTGGTGCCCATGTTCCCATGAATTCATATTTTGACTATAGAAACAGATGCATCTTACACTCTTTAAATACAGGTTATTATCAACTCTAAAAACCAAAACTGATATGAAAAAATGTAAAATTGCCATCTTGAGCTTGATGGCGTGTGCAGCTGCTGTTATGCAGGCAAAAACAGACGATGTGGTGGTTCTTGGTAAGGGTACCGTGTACCTCTCTAATTTTGAAATCAAAAAAGATGATGCGACAGGAGAAGAATACGCATTGTGGCCCAGTACGGAAAATGCGTGGATAACGGACACTTGTTGGGCAGAAAATGTTTCCGTGCTCAGCGATTCTGAAGCAAAAGCCATCAACATTGCGTTATCCTTCGAATCCTCTACATACACACCCTTGACTTGGATGCTGACAGAGGAGGAAGATGAAACGGTTCTTCACTGCTATTTGAAAATGCCTCCTTGTGATGTCTTGACCAATTTGTGGCTTGCGTCAGAAGAAACGGCAATACTCGATAGGGAGACAGGTGTACAGTATCGGGCAAAGCGTACTGTACCAGAGTGCTGGAAGAAGCATTTGGGCGTGAAGGCGCCTAAAGGTTCTGTTCTTGACCTTAAGATTTATTTCCCTCGTTTGCCTAAGAGCACTCGTAATATCGCAATCTATGGTGTGCCAGTCTGGAATATGCGTGGTCTTGAAGTCAAGCTGAAAAGTCGAGGCAAAAATGCTGCAGAAAAGTATGATGAAGTTCCTGAATTTAAGACTCCGCGTCTTGTCAAGGCGGAAGGCAACTACAACAAAGATGACCATAACACTTGGGCGGTTTATACGGATCCTCATCTGATTAAACCTGTGAAAGGGGAGAATGTGATGGCTCTCTGGCGCACTCCGGAAGCAACCTATCTTGCTATGGCCATAGAACAAAACTGGATGCGTGAGTATTATGGCTTCCATCCAGGTATGCAGCTGGTAGCTAATGGAGGGGGAGGAATATTCGAGCTTAAAGAAGTCCTCGGCTTGCCTAAAGATCATATATTCTGGATGGAGGGCAACTCAGGTGACTATCTCGCCTACGTCTGTGTATTTGAGCCGCTGCCTCTTGATGTGGACATCATCCATTTTTACGAACCAGATGGAGAGCCTTTTGAAATGTGGGGCGCTAACTGGAAAGGTGAGAATATTATGAATCTTGATGTGGATGAGCTTCGTGCCAATCAGCATCTGTTTGAATACAAGATGCGAAAGGTGGTGGATAAGTAGGATTTGAAAAAGCAAGTAATAATGAAGGATAGATAAATTGATAATGGTTAATCAGGCCGCGCATGGAACTGTGAAGTTCTTGCGTGGCTTTATTGCTTGAGGAGACCTATTGATGCAGCCATGGCAGGGAAATCATCTTCCCTGCCATGGCTGCATCAATGTTGTATATGGTTTGTTATCTTGCAGATACGTACTTGTGCAGAGTGGCACGTACGGCTCCATTGCCGGCATAAAGTTCTTTCACCATGCCTTCAATCTGTTCGCCAAGCCCTGCTTCGTAGAGGTCGAGGCCAAAGACGTCTTTGCGGCTGTAAAGTTGTTTCAGACAACTGTAGTCCTGTTCGGCCTTGCCTACTTCAAGCGATGCTACGATGGCTTGCAATTCTGCCAGCAGCGGGTCGGGCGATGGTTCGAATGGCGTGCCGTCGTCCTTGATGCCCTTGAGGTAGCGGGCGTAGCCTGCGAGAGTGAGCGGTATGAGAATGAGGTTGCTCATGTCGAGTCCACGTTCCAGATATTTCTTGATGGTCTCGCCGAAACGGATAGGCAGCTTCTGGCTGGTGTCCATGGCGATGCGCTGAGGTGCATCAGGCATGAACGGATTGGGCAGACGACGGTTGATGACTGCTCCGATGAACTCGTAAGGGTTCAGTACACCAGGGTCGGTCACTACGGGCATAGCTTCCATATAGCCTATCTTCTGTACGAATGCACGGAGGTCTTCATCTGCCATTTCTGCCGAGATGAGCGTGTAGCCGAGCATGCAGCCGTAGATGGACATGGCGGTGTGCAGCGGATTCAGGCAAGTGGTGACCTTCATGGTTTCCACTTTGTCAACGGTCTCGCGTGTTGTGTAGAGTGCGCCGCCAAGGTTGAGTGGCGGACGTCCGTTGGTATAGTTGTCTTCGATGACGAGGTACTCCACTTCTTCTGCATTTACAAAAGGAGCGGTGAAGGTGTGTTTCTCTGTCTCGATATAGTCGTTGTCGTCGAATCCGTCGGCGGCCAGCATCTCTTTTACTTTCTCGTGTGGGCGAGGAGTAATCTTGTCTATCATTGACCAAGGGAAGGTAATCTTGTTCTCGTCCTTTAGGTAGTCGAGGAAGGCGGCTGGCGCAAGTCCGTCTGCCACCCACTTCTCTGCATAGGCAAAAACGCCCTCTTTAGCCTTGTCGCCGTTGTGTGAGCAGTTGTCCATGCTCTGCACGGTGAGCGGAAGCTGTCCTGCATGGTAGCGCTCGAGCAGCAGGGCGCAGACTTTTCCCATGGCGAAGGCTGGCTGCAGGCCGCGTGCGAGGTCTGCGTCGTTGAAGGTGTAGCCCTTTTCGGTGATGGTGAAGGAAATCATCTGGAGGGATGGGTTGCGGAAGATTTCCACGAGTCGCTGCCAGTCGTTGAACTGGTAGTCAGCCTTCAGGGCTTCTGTGACCGAAGCAATCACTTTCTTCTCGATGGTGCCAGAGGACTGGAGGCTGACAAGCAGAGAAAGGTTGTTGTAAGGAGTGTAAGCCTTGTCGATGACTTCGAAATCGAAGGTCTCGGCTACGATGACGCCGCGGTCGTATTTGCCTGTGTTCAGCGCATCGTTCAGGATGGCAGCAGGGAAGGCGCGGAAGATGTTGCCGCCGCCGAAGTGTACCCAAGTGGGTTCGTCGTGTGTTTTCTTGACTACGGCTGCACGGTCGAACTTGGGAAGTTGGTAGCCTTTGGCTTCCCACTCGGCAGCGTTGAAACTGCCAGAAAGTATGTCATTGAGTTTCATGATGTCTTATCCGAAAAATCCTGGTTGTGTGTATTTGATGCCTAACTCGTTGTCGACAGTGGCAAGGATACCTTGTACCTGTCCCATGGCAAACATGCGGCCGAGCAGTGTGTAGCCTGCGTTGTGGCCGTGGTTGCTTTCGTCCATGATGCCGCCTGGCTGGTCGGTGAAGGTCATGCCGTGGTCAACGCGCATAGGCAGTTCTGGATTCTCTTTCTCGAAGATGCGGCACAGTTCGATGAGGTCTGCACGGCCGCCGAGGTGGGAGGCTTCTGTGAAGTCGCCGTTGGGGAAGATGTGGCATGAACGAAGATGTACGAAGTGGGTGCGTGAAGCAAACTTCTTCGCCATCTCTACAACGTTGTTGTAAGCTCCTGCTGAGAGAGAACCTGCGCAGAAGGTGAGTCCGTTGTGCTTGTTGGGCACAGCATTGAGGAACCACTCGATGTCTTCTTCTGTGCGAACGATGCGTGGCAAGCCGAGCACTTCGATTGGTGGGTCATCGGGGTGAACACACATGTTCATGCCGTATTCCTCGCAGGTTGGCATGATGGCTTCCAAGAAATATTTCATGTTGGCACGGAGCTGTGCCTTGTCGATGCCTTTGTAGAGGTCGAGGAAGTCGCGGAACTTTTGGATTGGCGCTTCGTCATTCTCGCTGAAGTTGCCACTGACGAAACCTTGAGTCTTGATGATGATGGTCTCTACCAGTTTGTGATCTTTCTCAGGGGTCATTGTCTTGGCAAGTTCGTCAGCCTCGGCCAGCACGTTGCGTTCTTCGCCCACTCCTGCGGGGAACTGGAACTGTGCCCATTCCTCGCGTGCGCCTTCACGCTTGAGGATGTAGATGTCGAAGTAAGCGAACTCGGCGTAGTTGAAGTACAGGTTTGTCGCTCCGTTCGGATTCTCGTGGACAAGATCGGTGCGAGCCCAGTCAAGCACAGGCATGAAGTTGTAGCAGATGCAGTGGATGCCCTCGGCTGAGAGGTTGCGCAGGCTCTCCTTGTACACCTCAATCTGGTGGTCACGGTCGGGACCGCCATACTTGATGGTCTCTACTACAGGGAGGCTCTCTACGACGCTCCAGCGCATGCCATAGCTTTCTATGTATTCACGAAGGTCGCGAATCTTTTCTCGTGTCCAAACCTCGCCAAGAGGTACGTCGTGGAGGGCGGTGACGATGCCTTCCACACCAATTTGCTTCAGCATGGCAAGGGTTATCTTGTCCTTCTTGCCAAACCATCTCCAAGTTTTTTCCATATTGTCAGATGTTCGTTGTTAGGTGAATATTTGTAAACATTTGTGTGCAAAGGTAATTAAAAAAAGGAATTATGATTTGTTTTGTTGTATCATTTTTATTCAATGTCGTTTCAAATTAGTAAATTTGCGAGAGGAAAGGGCTTTCTATGCCCTTTGTTCCTAAATTCTTTTTACTTGAGTGTCTTATGTACACTTTTTTGCTTGTTCTTGTCTATATAGCGTTTATATCTCTGGGGTTGCCAGACTCCGTTCTTGGAGCGGCGTGGCCTTCGATGCGCCACTCTTTAGGGGTCCCTGAAGGGTATGCTGGGTTCATTACGATGCTGATATATACCGGTACGGTCATTTCCAGTATGGCAACGGGCTGGCTGAACCAGAGGCTGGGGGCGGGAAAGGTCGTTGCTTCTTCTGTTGCGTTGACAGCGGTTGCTCTTTGGGGATTTTCGTGCTCTTCCGACTTTGTGCAGCTTTGTCTTTGGGCTTTGCCTTATGGACTGGGGGGCGGATGTGTGGATGCTACGCTGAATAACTATGTCGTCCTGCATTATAAGCCACGGCACACCAGCTTTCTTCATTGCTTCTGGGGAGTTGGCACCATCATCAGTCCTTTGGTGATGGGAGCGTTTCTTGCTTGTGGCGGCGCCTGGACACAGGGGTATCAGGCTATCGCAATCTTTCAAGTGGCATTGGTGGCTGTTCTGCTTCTGTCTTTGCCCTTGTGGCGAAAGGCGAATGAAGATGAAAGGGCGGATGCTCTTCATGCGGAAGCTGCCTCGTCGTCACCTGCCGCACTTCTTCGGCTGCCTGGCGTAAAGTCGGCGCTGACGGCTTTTTTCTGTTATACAGCGATAGAATCATCGGTTGGATTGTGGGCAACGTCTTACATGATAGAGGCGAAAGGTATAGAGCTGATTACGGCTACTCGTCTGGGCATGCTTTTCTTCTTGGGCATCATGTTGGGGCGCATCATTTCTGGCTTTATATCAGAGCGTCTGGGCGATGTGAAACTTGTCAGGATGGGGCTCTGGTTGGCGATGTTTTCGTTTGGAGGGCTGCTCCTGCCGTTGGGTTCGGACATTCTTTCTTTTGCCTCTTTGGTTTGTCTGGGCATTGGCTGTGGACCGATTTTCCCTTGCATGATACATTATTCTCCCAGCATAGTTGGGGCTGCTCGCTCTCAGGCACTTGTCGGCATGGAGGTCGCTGCGGCATCGGCTGGGTCTATTCTGATGCCAGCCGCTTTTGGGTTGATAGTCCAGCATGTTGATATATCGCTGTTGCCGTGTTATGGCTTGCTGTTTGTTCTTGTGTTGTTGCTCCTTGTGAGGAACATGATGAAGTATGGTTAAAGGATAACCTTTTCACCGAATTAAGATTTGAGATCTATGAATAAGTTTTTGATTATATACCTGTTGTGCATGCTGTCTTCCTTGGCAAGTGCGCAGGATTTGGTGTTTCGCAAGGGCAAGGATGTCTCCATCTTCATGCCATCGACAGGTGAACCTGTGTCTGAAACAGCCTTTCAGATGCTGGCGTCAGACATTGAGAAAGTGCTGGACGCTGAACTGGTGCGAGTAAAGAAAGAGACGAAGGCACACATCGTGGCGGTACTCGATGCCAGCATGCCTCGAGAGGGATTTCATCTTCAGGTTGAGGATGGCAAATTGCTCATTCATGGGGCAGATGCCCATGGCTTGGCATACGGGTTGCTGGAAGTTTCCCGACTTATCGGTGTTTCGCCGTGGGAATGGTGGGCGGACTGCACGCCCTATAAAGCAAATGTGTTCTTGCGCGCTGGCTATTCTACCGAACAAAGTCCTGCGGTTGCTTATCGTGGCATTTTCATCAATGATGAGGACTGGGGTATCTTACCGTGGAGCGGAGGAGTGATTGGCCCTGAAACGAACGAGAGAATCTTCCAGCTGATGTTGCGTCTGCGTGCCAACTACTATTGGCCTGCTATGCATGAGGTTAGCCAGCCATTCTTCACCATCCCCGGCAATAGAGAAATGGCACATAAGTATGGCATCTACATTGGCGGCTCGCATTGTGAGCCTATGGCTACGTCTCCAGCAAAGGAATGGGAGATGCGGGGCGTTGGCGATTATAACTATGTGACTAACAGCGAGGCTGTCAAGAACTTTTGGCAGGAAAGGCTGGAAGAGGTGAAGGGTCAGGATATTGTCTATACAATAGGAATGCGTGGCTTGCATGACGGTTCCATGCAGGGAACAAAGACAAAAGAAGACAAACTGCGTTACTTGCAGCAGGCGATAGATGACCAGCGGGAGATGCTGCGTTCTACCGTTAATGTCGATGTTGCTTCTGTTCCTCAAGTGTTTGTGCCTTATAAAGAAGTGCTTGACATTTATCGTTCAGGACTTCAGGTTCCGGATGATGTAACCTTGATGTGGACGGATGATAATTATGGCTATATCCGTCATTTCCCTGACTCTATGGAGCAAATGCGCGCTGGAGGTAATGGGCTTTACTACCATGTGTCCTATTGGGGACGACCCCATGATTATCTTTGGCTGGGTACTTTCTCCCCCTTCCTGATGCGACAGCAGCTGACAGAAGCCTATCAGCGCGGTATCCAGCAGATGTGGGTACTTAATGTGGGAGACATAAAGCCTGCGGAGTATCTGATTGAGGATTTCTTGAACATGGCATGGAAGGGATTGCGTGGAAGGACGGATGGCCGCCAAGAGTTGCAGGCTTTCTTCAAACGCGAGTTTGGCAAGGAATTGGCAGACACGATTACATCGGTGATGGTTAAGCATTATCAATTGGCTTTCGACCGCAAGCCTGAGCACATGGGAGGCACTCGGGTGGAGGAAGCGGATAGGGCGCACTGGAACATCTTCCGTCCCATCGAGGGCTGGTCTTCCGATGATGTAGAGCAACGTGTTAAGGATTACAGGTATTTGTCCGACATTGTAGAAGCCCTGTCAGATAAGGTGCCTGCCGCCCGTCGCGATGCCTATTTCCAGCTTGTCAAGTATCCTGTGCAGGCTGCGGCACAGATGAACTTCAAGTTCCTTTCCAAACAATCTTATGAACAAGCGTATGACAGCATTGTTTCCCTTACTCATATATATAACAGCAATCCTAAATGGAAAGGCATTATGAACATGGCGCCCCGAAAGTTGGCCGTGTTCAATCGGGTACAAGCTCCTTTGGTGTATCCAGAGGAGGAAAGTGCCCATTTCCTGTTTAATGCTGAAACGTGGCAGCATGTTTCCAAAGGCGATTCTTTGGTCTTTGTGTTTGAGTCGGATGCTAAGAAGATAACGCTGGATGTCCGTCTTTTGCCCACTCATCCAATAGAGGAGGGCAGGCTCTCGTTTTCTGTTTCGCTCGCTGGCACCTCTCCTATCGTGGCTGATTTTCAGACTTATGACCGCAGTGAGGAGTGGAAGCAGAATGTGCTCCGCAATTACGCCCATCGTTGTTTTGTTCTGCCGCTTCCTAAGACATCAGATGGCGATATGCGGCATTCTCTGGTCTTCCGTGCAGTGACGGAAGGTGTTTATTTGCGGCAGGTGTCATTCAGTCCCGCCCCATAAAGTTCATACTATAAAGAAGCGGTCCGAACATCAGTTCG
>CAJGCU010000080.1 GCA_904501945.1 uncultured Bacteroidaceae bacterium | reverse complement strand
TGGGTTGTGGGTGCAAATTTAACACACCAACGGCGAATTGTCTCCTCTGGAACGGGAATAATTTTAGAAATTCTACCATAACCCATGCCTTCAGAGCGAAGTTCTACAACTTTACTCAAATACTTTTCCCTTTGAAGAATGCAACTACCCATTGTTTAAGATTTAATGAGTCAACTTTTTTCAGGGAAAGACAGTCTGAAAAGGATAGGAGTTGTTGAGATTTTAGGTTTCTTCAGCCTTTAGTCAGGCGTTAAAGATTGCGTAACTTCTTATATTGAACTAGCGTTGAATTAATTTAAACTGCGAAAAGTGAACTATATGCATATATTACATAGAGGCAAACGGTTGCACTTTTGCAGAGAAAAATGCCGAAAGTTATAGAAAAACGATTGGGAAGTCATGGGGACGATGCTTTATCAGTACATGACAGATGTCCCTATGACTTCCCTATAATTTTATTCTAAAGTCTCAAAAATTTGAAAGTGTGAATTTCGTGAATTGTGAGTTTATAATTTGTTTCATTTGTACAAATCAAAGATTGACGGTTGCTTTTCCGAAAATGTCGTTTACGCTTGTACCAACATGGAAAGTGTAGTCGCCAGAGATGAGTGTCCAGTCATGCTGTGAATCGTTGAAGTGGCGCAGTTCCTCTACTGGTATGGTGATGCTGAGGGTTTGGCTCTCTCCTGGTTGGAGAAGTTTGGTCTTAGCAAATCCCTTGAGTTCCTTGATGGGGCGTGGTAGTTCGCCTTTGGGTGATTGTGCATAGACTTGCACGACTTCCTTTCCTGCTACGGCACCTGTGTTGCTGACTGTAACTGTGATGGTGACTTCGTTGCCAGATTTGGCTGCTACAGGCTTGCTGCAACTGAATGTAGTATAGCTGAGTCCGAATCCGAAAGGGAAACGTGGAGTGACGTTGTTTGTTGCGAAATGGCGATATCCTACGAAAATATCTTCCTTGTAGTGCACCTGCTTGTTGACACCAGGATAGGCTTCAGGACCGTACTTGACATAAGGATAGTCTTCGTATTTCTCGGCGAAGGTGATAGGCAGTTTGCCGCTTGGGCAGACTTTTCCGCAGAGCACGTTTGCGAGTGCTGTGCCTGATTCACTTCCCAGATACCAGCAGTGGGTGAGTGCACTAACCTGATTGAGCCAAGGCATAGAGTAGGGGTTCCCTCCAAACATAACGACGATGATATTCTTCTGTATTTTGGCAAGTTGGGAAATGAGTTCGTTCTGTCCGTATGAAAGGTCGTAGGATTCGCGGTCGCCATTTTCGCAGTCTTGACGATGGTTCTTGTTGAGTCCTCCCACGAAGATGATAAGGTCAGACCCCTGTGCTTTTTGTAGGGCTTCTGCATTGAGTTCAGCCTGCTTTGCCGGGTCGATGGCGTCCACTCTGTCATAGATGGAGCGTCCGGCATAGTACCCCTGTGCATAGTCAATCTTGTCGCCATAGAGCGTTTGCAAGGCTTCGAGTGGAGAAATGTCGCGCAGTGACTTGAGTTCGGATGAACCTCCTCCCTTGGTGAGTGAACGTGTGGCATTGTCACCGACAACAAGTATCTTCTTGTACTGAGTTGCATCAATAGGGAGGATGTTCTTCTGGTTTTTCAACATGACGATGCCTTCTTCTGCAATTTGTCGACATGCTTCGTAGTGAGCTTCAGAGCATTGGCTTCCGATGACTTTGTTGGGATTCATGGCTGTGCGGAATATGGTGCGCAACACACGGCTAGCCTTGTCGTCTAGAACAGACATTGGCACTTTTCCTTCCTTGAGAAGCTTTTCGAAAGGGTTGGCAAGATAGTAGTGCTCATACCCAAATTCGCTTTCTCTCAGTTTGCCATCGGTGTAGGTGCCCATTTCGATATCAAGTCCTCCCATAGCAGCCTCCCATGTGTTGGTGGTGCCTCCCCAGTCACTGACGAGCGCGCCATCCCAGTTCCAATCTTTTTTCAGAATGCCGTTCAGCAATTCATCGTTGTGGCAACAATGCACGTTCTTCCAAAGGTTGTAAGACCCCATGATGGTCCATATATTGGCTTTTTCGACAGCTCTCTTGAAGGGAGAAAGGTAGATTTCGTGTAAAGCTCGTTCAGAGACATTGACGTTGACGGTGAATCGGTCTATTTCTTGATCATTCAACACAAAGTGCTTCAGGCAGCATGCCACACCGTTGGCTTGGGCTGCTTTAATGTATGGCACCAGCATTTCTCCTGCCAGATAGGGGTCTTCGCCCATATATTCAAAGGCTCGGCCATTGAGTGGAGTGCGTGCAATGTTTGCTCCTGGACCCAGCATGATGTCTTTGCCACGGAAAGCGAATTCTTCACTGACGGCATCTCCGTATGCTTCTGACAGTTCTCTGTTCCATGTGGATGCGAGGCAAGTGAGGGACGGAAATGCTACGATAGAGTCGTTTGTCCATTTGGCAGGGCTCCATGTGTTCCATTCTAATTCTTCGCGTACGCCATGAGGACCATCATCCATGTTCAATTGACGAATGCCGAGACGTGGCACACCTGCGCTGGTAAATTTACTCTGTGCATGGAGAATGTTCACTTTTTCGTGCAGAGTCATACGGCTAAGTGCATCTTTCACACGTTCTTCAAGAGGAGCGTTTGGGTCGAGATAGGTTTGTGCGTTTGTGGCCATAGACATCATGGCGAACAATGATGCCAGCATAAAAAACTTTTTCATATTGTTATGTGTATTGGTAGTCGTTAGATGATTCCAATTGCAAACCTACGAAAAAAAACTGAAATAAAAGTGAATTAGGTATTTTTTTTTAGGATATGTAGTATTTGTCGAATCCATTTGTTTGAAGTCACCTCAATCTTATCGAAAGAGCCTGTAAATCGTATAACCTTACAACCGTATAATTTCAAAATTCCCCCACACTATCATCACTGACAATGCGAGGGAGTGTACACTTTTGCTTTTAACTAATCTTTAATTACAAACACGTGTTTTTTGTATAACTCTTCAAAAGTTGGATTATTTATTAAACATATACTGTTTGATCAATTTCTGTATATTGTCAGGCGTTTCCTTTGTCTTGCAGCAGTCAACGATGAATTGTACAAGTTCTTTGGGCATATTGGTTTGCTTCTTCCAAATGTCTTGACGGGTGTTCCAAGTGCCTTTTGACGTGGTCTTGTTAATCCACACATACTTGATTTTCTCGCGTCCCATTTCTGAGTACCAGCCATCCTTGAGTGTGTACGTACCATACTCTTGAGGTATCACTACGCATTTTCCTTCGTTTGTCATGACAATTTGTGCACAAGCATATTCGCCATCAGTTCCATAATACTTGAATTGGGCATAGCCGCTTTCCTTGCCGCATACAATTTTGTTTTCCCCTTTCCACTGCATGGATTCCATGAGCCATGCACCAACGATTTCCTTGTCGTCGATTTTTACGTTTTGTGCGTTTGTCTGCATTGCACTTATGAATGCCATTGCAATTGCTAAAATCACTTTTTTCATGAGTTCTGAATTTTTATTAGGTTAGACATATTTGTGAATTCACGATGCAAAGGTAATGGCTTTCTGGAAACTTGTCAAGCATTTGAGTTTGCATCTGTTTTGCATCTGTTTTGCAAATAGTTTGCACGTCTCTCAAGTGCCGATGGAAAGGATGAAATCGTCCCATTCCTTAGTACCTCCTTTCTGGCCAAACACCTTCTTGTATAAGCGGCTGCGGACGGTGCTGATGGTGCTTGCGTCTCGTGCAAGAATGGAGGCGATGTCGGATGGAGTAATTCTGAGTTTGATGAGCAGGCATACTTGAAATTCAAGTTCTGACATCGAATAAAGGTTGCGCAGTTGACTGATGTAGCCAGGATAGACTTTCTTGATTTGGCTTTCTATATTGTGCCATTCCTCCTCTTTCAGCCGCTGTCCTGTTGCAATGCGTCGTTGCAAGGTTTCATATTCATCTGATGTGAAGAAGGTTGATTCTACATGTTCTATAGCTTGTTTTACTGTTAGAGAACGTTCTTCCCGTACCTCTTGAATCTGTTGCAGTTGAAGCTGAAGCCTTCGTCTAGACTTGCGATTGTCGATGGCAATCCATATAACTGCGAATAGGATGAAAATGATGGCAATAGTTATGTAGATAAAAACATGTATGACATTAGCCTGTTCGCGTACTTGGGCAGAAAGTACATAGCTTTGTATTTCTCTGTTGTTGTCATCAAGGAAGTCATTAGAAATGATGTCCTTAATCTCTTGCCCCCATTCGTTTGCTATGTTGTTGTTGCGACGCCAAGTGTAGCAATAGCCGTGTTCCTGAATAACGATGGTGGAGTCATCGAGTATTGTTAAGGGCCTCAAGTTGGTTTCTTCCAAATAGATGTATTCACTATTGCCTTTGTTGATGACTGTGACATTGCATAGCGAGTTGGGCTGGACAATCAGAGCTGATTCCGTTTGAATTAATGTGCATTGGTATCGCACGCTATCGCCATTATACAGGCGTAGTTGCTTGTGGTTGTTTTCTGAGAAAATAATGGCCTCTCCTGAAGGGGTTTCTGCTTGTTGCAGAAGCCAAGCCCCTTCAAGTATATGGGACTTTTTGTTTTTGTCCAAAGCGCTGCAACCCCACAAAAGGCATACAGCCAATATCGTAAGCAGATGTTTCATCTTCGTGATTTTGGGGCAAAGTTACAGTAATCCTTATAAAATAAGGAGAAAAAGAGTTTGCTTTTTGTTTGCATTATGCAGCAAAAAGTGTACGAACAGGCTGCTTACAGGCTGATTTTGATAGATTTGCCATTGTAATTCAGCGTGGTGCCCTTAGTGTCATCGAATTTTAGGGGATGAGCCTGTTCTTTAGTGATGAGTACGATGTTGAAACGACGTTCTTTTAGCATCCCCTTGAAGTTTCCTTTTCTGGAATCGAAAGTGACTGTGCGTGTCGCGTCATCATATTGGATGTTGATGGTGCTGTATTGCCCTTTTTCGTAGTTGTAGTTTGTTCCCTCGTCTTCGTAGAGCTGGAACTGCGCATCTTTTCCTGCATAAACATACAGGTTAATGAGTTCTGCTGGCTGCTGGTCGCTCCATTCTATAGCTGGACCGAATGGTATGATGGAGCCTTCAGGCACATAAACGGGAATGCGTTCATAAGGAGCATCAACCACGAGTGTTTGTCCGCCTTGGATGTATTGTCCTGTATAGAGATCGTACCAGCCGCTTTGTTTGGGGAAATAAATGCTGCGATTTCGTGCCTTGTAGGTGGATACGGGACAAGCCATCAACGATGGACCAAACATCCATTGGTCTTTGATGTCATAGATGTTGGAATCGCCGTTGAAGTCCATGACAAGCGCTCGCATCATGGTGTAGTCGTGCAGATGTACCCATCCTGCCATTGAGTAGAGGTAGGGCATGAGGCGATAGCGAAGCTGGTGATACCACACGATGCTTTCATAGGCAGGGTGTCCTTCTGGGGCAATGTTCCATACTTCTCTCAGAGGCCATTGTCCGTGGGCACGGTAGATTGGAATGAAACAGCCGAACTGGTTCCAGCGTGTTTGTAGTTCTCGCCACTCTTTCAAGTCTTCATTTTCCTGTTTGCTTTGGTCATACAGCTGCTGTGCTCTGACATAGCGATTTTCCACGCAGAATCCGCCTATATCCATACCCCAGAATGGAAGTCCTGAGAGAGAGTAGTTCATGCCTGCTGTCATCTGTGCGCGCATATCTTCCCAGCGAGTGCCGATGTCGCCGCTCCATGTGGCGGTAGAGTAGCGTTGTTCGCCTGCAAAGCCGCTGCGTGTGAGGAGGAATACGCGCTGGTTGGGATTAACTGAACGTTGTCCAGTGTAGATGGCATCGGCATTGACGATGCTGTAGGCATTGAAGTATTCTGTGGATGTGCCTAAGGCTGTAGAACCACACAATGCTTTGCGATACCACATGGGAGTACAATCTCGCACATTGGGTTCGCTTGCGTCCATCCACCAGGCATCTATACCATATTTATATTTAGAATAAAGATTTTTATCCAGTTGCCGCCAGAACATCTTGCGTGCTTCTGCGTCGTAGGCATCATAGAAAGAACCCACGTAGCCAGGGCCTACCCAGTCGTGTATGTCGTCTTTCACGGCTTGTTGGTACATCCACCCTTTGCTGTCTAGTTCTTTGTAGTTGGATGTATTGCAGTAGAACTTAGGCCAAACACTAATCATGAATCGTCCGTTCATGCTGTGTATGGTGTCCATCATTTGCTGTGGGTCAGGAAATCGTTCTGCCTCAAATTCATGGCTTCCCCATTGGTCTTCTTTCCAGTAGTTCCAGTCTTGAACGATGTTGTCGATGGGGATGTGTCGGCGTCGAAATTCTGCTAATGTGCTGACTACTTCGTCTGATGTCTTGTAGCGTTCGCGGCTTTGCCAGAATCCCAGCACCCATTTAGGATATACTGGTGCTTTTCCTGTGAGTGTTCTATAGCCGCTGATGACTTCGTCGATATTGTTGCCTGCAATAAAGTAGTAGTCCATGTCGCGGCTCATCTCGCTCCAGATGCTTAGCTTGCCTTGTTCGTCTGTGCTGCGTGGTTCTGCTACTCGCAAGCCGCAGTAGCTGACGCTTCCATCTGGCTGCCATTCAATGCGGAGCTGGGTCTTCTTTCCTTTTTTGAGTGAAATATCGAATTTGTAAGTATTGGGATTCCATGCTGTTCTCCATCGCTCAGGAACAACTTCTTCACCTCCTATGTATACTTTGATGTAGCCAGCGTAGTAGAGTATGAACTGGTAGTTGCTGGTTTCTGCAGGTTCTATAAAACCTTCGTAAATGACATTGGAGCCATCGAGGTTGAAGCCTTGAGGAAGGTTTTGAATGCCGCCCTTGTCTGTCTTGCCAATTTCTGATTTTTCAGGAAGGGCGTATTCGAAGTAGAGCGAATCTTCTTGTCGGATGAGCTGCTTGCCTTGCCTGTCTATATAAGTTCCTGTGAGATGTCCTTCCTTGCCGTTCTTGTCGTAAAGACGAAAGGCACGATGCAGCTGCAGATAGTCATTAGGATTGCCGAAACGGCAGTAGGAATAGCTGTCCCAAAGCAAGCCGTAATTCTTGTTTGATACAACAAACGGAACGGATACTTTGGTGTTGTACTGGAACAGGTCTTCGTTTTTCCCTTTCATGTTCAGTTCTTCTGACTGGTGCTGTCCTAAGCCGTAGAAGGCTTCATCTTCTGGGCTGTCGAAGGTCATGTGCCATGTCCATCCATTCAGCTGCTCTTGGGTGGGTGTTCCGCTGCCTATTTCCCTTGTTTCCACATGATGCGGGGTGAATGTTTTCCCTGCTTTGTGTTCTCGCAGAAGCGTATTGCCTTGTGCATCGAAGAATGTGACATTTCCATTGCTTTTATTGATGGTGGCTGTCACGTTCTTCGCCTTCACGCTAAAGGTATGGGTGTCTTCTTCAACGACGAACTGGGGCTTTGCCTTCTGCTCAACAATCATGAGGCTTTGTGCTTTCTGTGGCAAGGCTTCTTCGCAAGTTGCCTGGACACGAATGATGTTGTCGTTTATGACTTGCAAACGAATGACTTTGGCTTCTCCACCATCAGGATGAATGGTGACGAACGAACCTTTTTTCTGTATTTCGGCAGCAGTAGCTGATAGTGTTGCGAAGAGTGCTACAAGTAGATATAATTGTTTCATGGCTTTTGCGGTTGTGAGGTTATACGGTTGTGGAGTTTAGATGAGCAGGTTGCGTAGGATTCCCCAAACGATGCAGAGGGTGATGTATGCCTTGATGGCGAGAGGATGGCACACCCATTTTCTGAACGTATTGCCACATCGCAGGTGTTTCATGACTTCTGCAACTGTGAGGGCAATGAGGTAGGGGAGGCTGATGACAAAAAAGGCATTGTATTTCAGCGAGAGCTCGATGTCACCATGCAGTAAAGCGTGGATGGCGCGTTGCAAGCCGCAGACAGGGCAATCTAAGCCTGTTAGAAGATGCAGAGGGCATTTCAGCGTCCAGATGTGTAGGCTCGGGTCGATGAGGGTGTAGAAAATGATGATGCCAACGGCAAATGCTGCAATCAGCAGAATGGGGAAGATTGCTGAGGCTTGTCCGTTGCCTGTTGTCCGTTGTCCGTTGATACCTTTCTTTTCCATACCTGTTTCTCTTCTTGCAAAGTTACAACTTTTATTGATAATGGGCAATTGATAATTGATAATTTATGGTGAGTTTGATGAAACAAAGTTTTTTACAGTTCCTTACGTCCATTTTCATTATCGAGAACTTTTCTTGCAAAACAAGTAGGAGGTGAACACTAAAATAGCGTTCGTAAGTTTGTTATGGTCAGCGTCAGTTAGAATACTATTAAGATGGAGGGTGCAGCGTAATTACGATACAAGGCGAAAGGTAATTACGATACAAGGCGTTTCAAAAACGAGGTGTGAGGCATGAATCAATTGGGCTGAAGAAAGGATTCTTGTTGGGTGTATTGAATATTCCGATTTATTTTCGTAACTTTGTGTACATTTTATCTTATTATGCAGAAAATCATAGAAATAAAAGGAGGTGTGGTACGTCATCCGAAGTTCAGGATGAATGCACCCATCAACTTTGAATTGCAGACTGGCGAGCAATTGGCCATCGTGGGTGATAATGGCAGCGGAAAGACACGGTTGGTGGATGTGCTGACAGGAAAGTGTGCCTTGATGCCGATGAATGAGGTGAAATATGATTTCACTCCAAGCAAGGCAAAGCTGGTGAGTGACAATGTGAAGTATCTGACATTCAGGGATTCGTATGGGACGGGTGAAGGGGTGTACTATCATCAGCAGCGATGGAATCAGAATGATATAGAAGAAACCCCGCTGGTGGGGGACTTGCTGGCGGAGTCATTCCGTATAGCAGAGGAAAGCTTGACGCGCAAGACAGTCTTTGATAAGTTTTTGGTAAGAGACGAGACACCAGAACAGAAGGCTGCCCGTTTGGCTGAGGAAAAGGCGGACAAAGAACAGATGCATCAGGAGTTGGAAAAGGTGAGGAGACATTTGTATGAGATTTTCCATTTAGAAGATTTGCTGGATAAGCATATTATCTTGTTGAGCAGTGGAGAATTGAGAAAGTTTCAATTGACAAAAATGCTGCTGACCAATCCAAGGGTGCTCATCATGGATAATCCTTTCATTGGCCTGGATGTTAAGGCTCGTGAACAATTATCTGAATTTCTGACTCTTTTGACAAAAGAAACGAATGTGTCAGTGGTGCTGGTATTATCGAAGACGGATGATGTGCCCGACTTTATTACTCATGTTGTGCCTGTA
Organism: uncultured Bacteroidaceae bacterium; assembly: GCA_904501945.1. Lineage (GTDB taxonomy): Bacteria > Bacteroidota > Bacteroidia > Bacteroidales > Bacteroidaceae > Minthosoma. The sequence continues at coordinate 1,394 of CAJGCU010000080.1, read as the reverse complement.
AAGAATCTGGAAGTAGGACAAAAAATGACCTTGCACGAATATCGTGTAGCAATGGAGCCTGTACCAGAACGGATGCTTTCTGAGGATATGGAAACAGCAATACTTTCACTTCCATATCAAGATGAATATCATGGTGATGGATGTGCTGAACTGAAGCAAGTCATTGATTTTAGGAATGTCAATATTCGTTATGGCGAACGTACGATTTTGAAAGATTTGAATTTCACCGTTATGAATGGTGAACATTGGGCTTTGAGTGGTGAGAATGGTGCAGGAAAGTCAACGTTGCTGAGTATCGTGTGTGCTGACAATCCGCAAAGTTACGCTAATGACATTGTGCTGTTTGGGCATCAGCGTGGAAAAGGCGAGAGCATTTGGGATATTAAAAAGCATATCGGCTACATCTCTCCAGAGATGCATCGTGCTTATATGCGAGACATTCCTGCTATAGATATTGTGGCCAGCGGATTGAATGATATGGCAGGGTTGTACAGAAAACCCAATCCAGAACAGAAATCTATTTGCGAATTTTGGCTGGATGTGTTTGGCGTTAAGAAATATGCAGAAACTACGTTCTTGAAATTGAGCAGCGGAGAACAACGACTGGTGTTGTTGGCTCGTGCATTTGTGAAAGACCCCTTGCTGCTGATTCTTGATGAGCCGTTGCATGGCCTTGACTTGAAGAACAGAAGACTGGTGAAAGATATTATCGAAGCTTTTTGCAATAGACGCAACAAGACTCTTTTGATGGTTACTCATTATAGGGAAGAATTTCCACGGAATATTGACCACGAAATTTTCTTAAAAAGAAATTGACGTACACAATTTTAATTAGGTGATAGAAAGATGAAAATCATTTATTTTCATGGATTTGGCTCTTCTCATGCCAGCGGAACAGTGGAGATTCTGCGAAGGGAACTTGTGAACGATGTGATTGTGGCTCCCGACATTCCTGTTGACCCCGTGGATGCGCTTCCTTACCTGAAGGAACTTTGTCAGACGGAAAAACCAGATCTAGTTATTGGCACGAGTATGGGAGGAATGTATGCGCAGCAGATGCGTGAATTCAAACGCATTCTTGTGAACCCTGCTTTTACAATGTCAACGATGTCAAAGACATTTAGAACTGGAGAGTTTCATTTTTTCAATGGACGATACGATGGTGCTAAAACGTTTAGAATAACGAAAGACATTATCCAACATCACAATCAGATGGAACGTCTGCAATTCAAGAACATCACAGAAGAACAGAAAGAAACGTGCTGGTGTTTGGTGGGACTTCACGATAAGTCAGTGACGAATGCGGAAGCTCTATTTAAGAAGAACTATTTGGCAAACCATGTACAGCGTTTCGAAGGTGAACATCAACTTAACGAAAAAGTTATCAAAAAAGT
>CAJGCU010000079.1 GCA_904501945.1 uncultured Bacteroidaceae bacterium | reverse complement strand
GAGTTTGTCGGCTATCTCCTGTGTCTCCATTCGGGTACGGCAGAAGATGATGGCGTAGATTTCTGGGTAGTAGTCGGCCACGCGCTTCAGGGCGTTGTACTTGTCGCGGGCAGAAACCATATAATAGATGTGGTTGACGTGCTCTGCGCCTTCGTTGCGGCTGCCTACAACGATTTCCTTGGCATCGTGCAGATAGTTTTTGGCAATGCGTTCAATCTCCTTGCTCATGGTAGCTGAGAAGAGCAACGTGTTGCGCTCTGCTGGCACGCCTGCAAGGATGGCATCAATGCTTTCGGAGAAGCCCATGTTGAGCATTTCGTCTGCTTCGTCCAGCACCACATTCTCTACGGTGTTGAGTTTGGCCACTTTGCGTTCCATAAGGTCAACCAAACGGCCAGGAGTGGCAACAATCACTTGTACGCCTTTCTTTAATGCACGAATCTGAGGTTCTATGCTGGCACCGCCATAGACGGCTAAGACGTGCAGTCCTTGGATATATTTTGAGTAATCTTTCAGATCGTCGGTGATTTGCAAACACAATTCTCGTGTTGGCGCCATGATGACTGCCTGCACATCGGTGCGGCTGGTGTCGATTTTCTGCAATACGGGCAATCCGTAGGCTGCGGTTTTTCCTGTACCTGTTTGGGCAAGAGCAACAACGTCGTTATTGTGTCCGAGAAGATAAGGGATTACTTTTTCCTGAACAGGCATGGGGCTTTCATATCCCATCTCCTTGATGGCTTTGAGAATCTCTCCAGAAACGCCTAAATCCTCGAAGGTTGATTCAACTTTGGGCAAGCCATTGTAGGTGGCCTGCTCTTCTTTCTCTGCCTGTGCCTCTTCGGCAACAGGTTGTGCGCTTTCTTCTGCTGTTATTTCTTTTTCTGCTGAAAGCATGTCGATGGCTGTTGACAGCAGTTCTTCTTCTGCTGCAAAAGGGATATTGCTGTTATTTTCTTCCATAATTCTCTGCAAATGATTTACTTATTGAGTTATTGAAACTTTGACAAACTTCTGCTGCAAAGGCTTGTCCGTGCTGAATGATTCTATCCCATTGCGCCTCTGTGATGGAATCGATGTCATCGCGCTTGATGCCTTCAGTCATTAGTCCGAAAACGATACCGGCATTGAAATTGTCTCCTGCTCCTATTGTAGATACAGTTTCTATTTTATTTACTTGATACTTTTTCTTTATGCGAGGCGAGAAAAGACTTATTTCTCCATCTGCATCAGTGCAGAGCATTTGCTTGCAGTAGAATGCAACCTCTTTTTGATAGACGATTTCAGGGTCAGACAAATTGAACATATTGTGGAAATCTTCTGTAGAGCCGCGTACGATGTCGGCATACTCGAAGTTTTCCAGAATGGTTCCATATAGTTTTATGGCTTCCGAACTATGTGAAGAACGAAAATTGATATCGTAGTAAATGAGCGCCTCGCGTTTTCTGGCATAATCGAGGAATTCTTTTACTTTGGCTCTTAAGGCAGGATTGAGCACGAAATAAGACCCCATCATGACAATGTCGTCTTTGTTCACCTCTGGCCATTCTACATTGAGACGCGCATTGGGATAGTCTTTGTAAAAGGTGTATTCTGCATCGTTACGTTCATTCAGATAGGCCAGCGAAATGGCTGTTCGTCCGTCTTCATATACGCAGACATGGTTATTGTCTATGCCATTTTCTGTCATGAAGTTTTTGATGGTTTGCCCCACTCTGTCATTGCCTGTTTCTGTAATCATGGTGACAGGCAAACCTAAACGTCCAAGAGAGATGATGCCATTGAAGGTTGAACCTCCTGGCACTGCTGCCGTAGGCTGTTCGTTCTTGAAAATGATGTCAAGAATGGTCTCTCCTATTCCAATAACTTTACGCATTTTTTTATTGTTAAAAGTCTTATTTTTCTATTTGAAAATCAAAGTGCTTAATCCTTTTTCTTCGAAGATTTCTTTTGCTACCTCCTGCAACAGTTCAGGAGTAAGTTGCTTGAGATGCTGAAATGTGTCTTCCATTCCCTCAAACTTGTTGTAGTGCAGAAATGCTTTGGCGGTGTCAAGCGCATAGCTCTCGAAATTGTCACACGCAACACCTATTTGACCTTTGATTTGTTTTAATGCTGCATTGAAAACCCTTTCGTTCAGTGGCTCCGCCATCAGTTTGTCAAGTTCTCTCCGCACGATTCGTCGGCACTTGTCAACATTTTCTGGGTCACATCCAAAATAGATAGCCCAAGTCGATGTGTCAGTATAGTTTGTAAGAGTGCTTTCTACGCTGTAAACCAGTCCGTTGTGTTCTCTTAGTGCAATATTCAGCCTTGAGTTCATTCCTGGACCTCCCAGAATATTGTTGAGGAAATAGAGGGCAATGCGCTTTTTGTCTTTTGAACCATAGGCAGCTCTGCCAATCATCACGTGTGCCTGATGAGTATTCCGCTCCTCTATATGAATACCTGGGTTCACAACTGCTACCGTCTCGTTTTTCGCTACAACGTCTGTTTGTTCTGTCACTTCTACGGAAGCCATGTTTTTTTCAACGACTTTCTTCACTTTTGAGAAATGGATGTTTCCGAAAACAAAAAACACCATCTTCTCTGGACGATACAGCCGTTTAGAGAACTTTAATGCATCTTCGCTTTTAAAGCGTCTCACGTTTTCAGCACATCCCAGGATGTCGTGCCCCAAGCTATGATTCTCATATATCAAGTTTTCAAAATGGTCGAAAATGAGTTCGGCTGGAGAATCGTTATAGCTTTCTATTTCATCTACAATCACTTCACATTCCTTCTCTATTTCGTGCTGAGGGTAGGTACTGTGAAAGACAATATCGAAAATCAATTCCGCAGCACGTTCAAAGTGTTCTTTCATGAATGCCGAATACACCACTGTTTCTTCCTTGTTGGTATAGGCATTAAGGTCTCCGCCCACAGTTTCCATCCTGTTGATGATGTGCCATGCTTTTCTGTGTTTTGTTCCTTTGAACATCATGTGTTCGCAGAAATGCGCCAAACCCTCCTCTCCGCTCTCTTCATTACGTGTACCAGCATCAATGCTAATGCCGCAATAAGCGACATTGGTAGGAGAAGGTATTTGGATGATTCGCAGACCGTTCTCAAGCTGATATGTACTGGCCAATTCTTTCATTTTTCTAATTTTGATAGGCTTGTTCTTGTCAGTAAATAAGAAGTCCAGCCAATCCGCAGAGCAGAATCATGAGAATAGGATGAATCTTATAAAGCCTAGTTCCCAAGAAAGCAAGGATGAAAATAGTTGTGCTGACAAAAAACACAAATGGCGATTCCCCGATGTTACCGAAGTTTTCTTTGGACATGAGCATAATAGCTGCTGCAGCAATGAGTCCGACGATGACAAGCCGCAAGGTGCTGAAAATATCGTTGATAGCCTTTGATTTGCTATGTTTCAGCAGGAATTTGCTAATGCTTACCATCAAGAGGAAAGGTAGCCAAATCACGCTCAACGAGGCTAATATAGCACCTAGCATAGCAGCCCATGTAGGAAATCCAGCGTGAATGACAGCTGTATAGCCAGTGTATGTTGCGCAGTTTATGCCGATAGGTCCAGGAGTAGATTGACTGATTGCTACAATATCCGTGAACTCGTTGACTGTTAGCCATTGATGCTTGTTCACTACCTCGTCCTGAATCAGCGACAGCATGGCATAACCACCTCCAAAATTGAAGATGCCAATCTTAGAAAATACGTAAAATAACTGTAAGAAAATCATGAGTTCAATCTGCCGTAAATGAAGCCGCCAATGCCAGCTGCAAGGATACACCATATAGGAGAGACTCCGAATGCTGCTATCAGCAAAGCACTTACAAGCGGAATCCACCAATTTCGTCTATTTATCTTGGCTTTCTTTGCCATATTGAAGCATGGAGCCAAAATTAGAGCTACGACACATGGACGAATGCCCATGAAAATCTTTTCCACATGCACATTGTCCTTGAATGTCTGGAAAAATATAGCTATCAGCAAAATGGAAAAAATGGAAGGCAATGCAGTAGCCAATGCAGCCACAATGCCTCCCTTTATACCTTTAAGTTTCAAGCCAATATGCGACGCCATATCAATGGCAAAGAGCCCCGGAGTGCTCTGTGCCACGACAAGCGTATTCATAAATTCCTCATGGTCAAGCCATCGCTTTTTCTCCACCACCTCCCTCTCCATCATTTGAATCATGGCATATCCTCCACCGATGGTGAAGCTGCCAATTTTGGCAAACGTGAGGAACATTTCAGTGTATAGCCCCATTCTTTTTTCTATCGAAGCTTTTTTATTTTGTCTTAGCTTCCACCCACTTTCTTGCGTTCACGAACGCTTCAATCCATGGAGTAACCTCATCGCCCTTGCGTTCAGCTGGGTAATTAGCTTGCTGCCATGGGAAGATTGCACGTTCCAAGTGAGGCATCATGGCAAGATGTCGTCCGTCGGCCGATGCTATACCTGCTACGTCATACGTTGAGCCGTTAGGATTAGCTGGATAGCCGGAGTAGTTGTATTTAGCAACGATGCTGTATTCGTTCTCAGCCTTAGGAAGACGGAAGTTTCCTTCTCCGTGTGCAACCCAAATACCTAATTTGCTGCCGCTCAGCGAACCGAACATAACAGAATTGTTTTCTGGGATTTGCAGTGTGATAAACTCGCTTTCAAACTTATGGCTGATGTTGTGGAGCATCTGTGCATAGTCCTTTGCGTCGGTCACAGCGTGGTCATTATTGATGAGACCAAGTTCTACCATCAGCTGGCATCCGTTGCAGATACCTAATGACAGTGTGTCTTCACGTGCATAGAAAGCGTCCAGTGCAGCCTTAGCTTTTGGATTGAAAAGGAATGCACCAGCCCATCCCTTGGCGCTGCCAAGTACGTCGGAGTTTGAGAAGCCGCCACAGAAGACAATCATGTTCACGTCTTCCAGCGTTTCACGTCCGCTCACGAGGTCTGTCATCATCACGTCTTTCACGTCAAATCCTGCCAGATAAAGTGAGTATGCCATTTCGCGCTCACCATTTGTACCCTTCTCGCGGATGATGGCAGCCTTGATACCAGTGCGTTCACGGCGGTCGGCACTAATGCCATACTGTGCCAGTTTACCTGTAAAGGATGGTGTGAACTTGTGTTCGATCGGCTGGTTCTTATAGTTGTTGTAACGCTCCTTGGCCATGCCGTTGAACGACTGCTTTGTGTCGAGGCGATAAGAAGTTGAATACCAGATGTCGCGCAGCTTATCGATGTCGAAGCGGCGAGTTCTGCCATCCTTCTTCACTACGATTTCGCGTTCGTCAATAGGCTTTCCTATTTCCACGAAACCGACACCTGCATTGTTGAGCATCTTCTCGATGTCTTTCTTGTCGGCATTCTTCACTTGAATGACAACGCCAGGATTTTCAGCAAAGAGCAATTTCACAGGGTCGTTCTCTGCCATGCTGTTGAGGTTAGCCTCGATACCGCCTTTCTGGTTGGCAAATGTCATTTCGAGCAGCGTAGTGATGAGACCACCTGCGCTGATGTCGTGACCAGCAAGGATGAGACCTTCGTTCACCAAATCCTGCACTGCCAGGAATGCGTCGCGGAAGTACTCAGGGTTCTTCACTGTTGGCACGTCACTTCCCACCTTGCCTAGGCTCTGAGCAAATGCTGAACCGCCTAACTTTAAGGTGTCGAAAGAGAAATCAATATGGAGCAGTGTTGTGTCCTTGTCATTCGCGAGTACAGGACTTACCACTTTCTTTACGTCGGAAACTTCACCTCCTGATGAAACAATCACGGTTCCAGGAGAGATGATTTTGCTGCCGTCAGGATACTTCTGCGTCATTGACAGAGAGTCCTTTCCTGTTGGTACATTGATTTGCAGTGCACAGCAGAAATCACTCAACGCCTGAACGCCTTCGTAAAGACGGGCATCTTCGCCCTTCTGTGAGCGACATGGCCACATCCAGTTGGCAGAGAGGCTTACAGAATCAAGACCTTCTGCTAAAGGAGCCCATACGAGATTCGTAAGTGATTCTGCAACAGAGAGTACAGAACCTGCAGCAGGATTAGCCAATCCTGCCTGTGGGGCATGACCGATGGCTGTCGCGATACCTTTTTCTCCACGATAGTCGAGAGCCACTACGCCACAGTCACTGAGTGGAAGCTGGATTTCGCCCTGGCACTGCTGCCGTGCTATCTTTCCTGTCACCGAACGGTCTACCTTATTGGTCAGCCAATCCTTGCAGGCTACAGCCTCCAGTTGGAGTACATTTTCTAGATATTTCTCTATGTCGTTGTAAGAATAAGTCACATTCTCATATTGGCGCACCACCGTCTCGTCGTGCATGTAAGTCTTTGGCGAGTGTCCGAACATCTGCGCCACATCCAAGTCAAATGGACGCACGCCGTCACCCTGTTGGAATGCAAAGTGTGCATCTCCGGTGCATTCGCCCACTACATACAGCGGCGCACGCTCACGCTCGGCAATCTTGCGCACATGGTCGATATGCTTTTCGTCGATGAGCAAGCCCATGCGCTCCTGACTCTCGTTAGCAATGATTTCCTTGCTCGACAGCGTCTGGTCACCAATAGGCAACTTCGTCATGTCAATCACACCGCCGCATTCTTCCACAAGTTCTGAAAGACAATTTACGTGACCAGCAGAACCATGGTCGTGAATGCTCACCACAGGATTCACCTCTTCCTCGCAAAGTGCGCGCACAAGGTTGTTGGCACGCTTCTGCATCTCAGGGTTCGCACGCTGCACAGCATTCAGCTCAATGCCAGAAGAATAGCGTCCTGTGTCAACAGAAGAAACCGAACCGCCGCCCAGACCGATGCGATAGTTGTCGCCACCTACAACGACAACCTTGTTACCCTTTTCTGGAGTTCCTTTCAAGCAGTCACGTTTTGTGCCGTAGCCTACGCCGCCTGCTAGCATGATAACCTTATCGTATCCATATTGCTCTATTGCATCGCCTTGCTTTTCTTCATGTTCAAATGTGAGCACAGAACCACAGATGAGTGGCTGTCCGAATTTGTTACCGAAGTCGCTTGCACCATTTGAAGCCTTAATCAGAATCTGTTCAGGTGTTTGGTAGAGCCACTTGCGGATAGGAAGAACTTCTTCCCATGGACGTATGTCGCCCTCCTTGTCAGAAGCGGTCCATTTTGGATAACTATGAGGCTGAGTTGGAGCTACACCGTTGCGTGGATAGCTGGTCATATACACTGCAGTTCCGGCAATAGGCCAGCAACCTACACCGCCACCCATACGGTCACGGATTTCACCACCAGTACCTGTTGAAGCGCCATTGAACGGTTCTACTGTTGTGGGGAAGTTATGTGTTTCAGCCTTCAGCGAAATAACAGATTCAATATCCTTTACTTGAAAGTAGTCGCTTGTTGAGTGGTCAGCAGGTGCAAACTGCTCTACAACAGGACCCTGGCTGAAAGCAACGTTATCCTTATATGCTGAGAGAATTTTGTTTGGATTCTCCTGTGTAGTCTTCTTGATGAGTTGGAAGAGCGAACTCTCCTTCTCTACCCCGTCGATGATGAATGTGCCACCGAAAATTTTGTGGCGGCAGTGCTCTGAGTTGATTTGGGCAAAGCCAAACACCTCCGAGTCTGTCAGTTTTCTGTCCAGCTGTTTTTCAACCTTGTGCAGATATTCAATTTCTTCAGGTGAAAGGGCGAGTCCTTCCTGCTCGTTGTATTCCTCCAAATTTTCGATGTGGAGGATAGCAGCAGGTTCAATATTTACGGTGAAAATATCCTGATTCAGTCCTTTATACATGCGCTGAAGCATAGGGTCATATTCTGCATCCTCGTTATCTACGGGGAAATATTCCTCAATGCGCTGCACACCCGTAATGGCCATGTTCTGAGTGATTTCCACAGCGTTCGTACTCCATGGAGTAATCATTTCACGACGTGGACCGACAAAAAATCCTTGCAGATTTTCCTCGTTTTCTTTCTCTGCTTCGCCATAGAGCCAGCAAAGCTCTTTTGTTTCATCTGTAGTCAACTCGTGATTAACTTGTGTAGCAATCACGCTCTGCGCTGGTGTTCTAAAAAAATAAATCATAACTTTTTTGGATAATTATCTGTGCAAAGTTACGCATTTTTATTAGAAATAAGGAACAAAAAAGCGCTAACTTACAATATTTAATGAAAATACGACTTTTGAGCAGTCTTTTTGAAGCAGATACTCCTTTCTTCGAGAAGTCTGCAGGTATAAAGGGATGAAAAAATGTGGTTTTAAGATTTATTGTCACGGAAAATGACTACCTTTGCACCGATTTAACTAAACGATAATCAGAAAATAAATAAAATATGGCATTGAAAGCTGGTATTGTTGGTCTGCCTAATGTGGGCAAGTCAACGCTTTTTAATTGCTTGTCGAGCGCAAAGGCGCAGGCGGCAAATTTCCCTTTTTGTACGATTGATGCTCAGCTTGGACAGGTAAGTGTGCCTGATGAGCGACTGACTAAATTGGCTGATTTGGTACACCCAGGACGTATCGTACCTGCAGTGTGTGACATTGTGGATATTGCTGGTTTAGTGAAGGGCGCAAGTCAGGGTGAAGGTCTTGGAAATCAGTTTCTTGGAAATATTCGTGAGTGTGATGCTATTATTCACGTTTTGCGTTGTTTTGACAATGGCAACATCGTCCATGTAGATGGCAGCGTTGACCCTGTTCGTGACAAGGAAATCATTGACACAGAATTGCAGCTGAAGGACTTGGAAACTGTCGAGGCTCGCATTAAGAAGACGGAGAAATTAGCTAACGTAGGGCATGATAAGGCAGCAAAGGTAGAGTATGGCCTGTTATTGCGTTACAAGGAAGCTTTGGAGAAAGGTCTGTCGGCACGTGTTGTAGAACCTGAAAACGATGAGGAGGCTGTGGCTGCCAAGAATATGTTCCTGCTCACGACCAAGCCTGTGCTGTATGTCTGCAATGTGGATGATACCAGTGCAAAGGAAGGCAATGCCTACGTGGAAAAGGTGCGTGAAGCTATCAAGGGCGAAAATGCCGAGCTCATCATCATCAGTGCCCAGACAGAGGCAGACATAGCAGAGTTGGAGAGTTACGAAGAGAAGCAGATGTTCTTGGAAGACATGGGCTTGGAAGAGAGCGGCTGTAACCGTCTTATCAAGGCTATCTACGCTTTGCTCAACTTGCAAACCTTCATCACTGCTGGCGAGATGGAAGTAAAGGCGTGGACGTTCCGAAAGGGATGGAAAGCTCCTCAGTGTGCAGGAGTGATACATACCGACTTTGAAAAGGGCTTTATCCGTGCAGAGGTCATCAAATACGAGGACTACATTAAGTACGGTAGTGAGGCTGCTGTACGAGAAGCAGGTAAACTTGGTGTTGAAGGAAAAGAGTATGTGGTGCAGGACGGAGACATCATGCACTTCAGATTTAATGTGTGAGTTTTTTTCGAGTTGATAATTGAACCTACAACTTCTAACCGCATAACCACAAAACCGTACAACCATAAACACTATGCTTCTTTTTGTCGATTGGACTCCTTCTGTAGAAGCCTTTTCCGTGGGCTCGTTCAGTGTACGCTGGTACTCTTTGCTTTGGTGTATAGGCTTATTCCTTGCTTATCAGATAGTACATCAGTTGTATAAGCAGCAGAAGATAGCAGAAGATAAATTCGAACCACTGTTCTTTTATTGCTTTTTGGGAGTGCTCATTGGTGCGCGGTTAGGGCATTGCCTATTCTATGAGCCGCAGTATTACTTGGCAAGTATGACAGGCTTCATCGAGATGCTGATTCCTTTCCATCTGATGCCTGATGGTGATTGGCAATTCTCTGGCTATGAGGGGCTTGCAAGCCATGGAGGAGCGATAGGCCTGTTCTTGTCTTTGTTGCTATATTGTCGCAAGATAAAAGTGAAAGCATGGACTGTGCTCGACTGCATCGCCATTGCAGTTCCAGCCACAGCATGCTGCATCCGTTTAGGCAACCTGATGAATTCTGAGATTATAGGAAAAGTGACAGATGTTCCATGGGCATTTATCTTCCACAGCAGAGAGTCGTTGGTTGATGGCATAGCTGTGCCTCGTCATCCGGCACAGCTATATGAAGCCATAGCCTATCTCATCATCTTCATTGTAGGTTGCATTCTTTATTGGCGTTGGTACAAGACTCAAGGCATGAATCCAGCCTCTCCTTTCGCAGTCGGTACTGGCTTTTACTTTGGTTTCTGCCTCACGGCTATCTTCATTTTCCGCTTCTTTGTCGAGTTTCTGAAAAAAGAGCAGGTGGATTTTGAACAAGGCATGCTTTTTGACATGGGGCAGCTACTTAGCATTCCATTTATCATTGTCGGAATCTGGTGTATGCTGAAAGCAGGAAGGCAGAAATAGAGAGTTTTGATGGAGTCGAGCAAGTTTTTTCAGATTCATGTGATTTTATGGATAAAATTCTTTTGAGAAAACACGCTTTCGTATGTTGATTTAACGCGAGTTCGATATAAGGAGTTACGTAATCTTTAATGTCTGGCTAAAGGCTGAACCCCAGACTCACAACAATCTCTATCTCTTTCAGATATCCTCAAAATTCATCCTATTTTCAGCTCCGCTTACAACCTCAAAAGGGGTGAGAGTCTTACCTATACCATAGGTGAGACTCTCACGTGTACCATAGGTGAGAGTCTCACCCCTTTTGAGGTACAATCGGAAACATTTTTAGAGAGAATGTTGAGTGTCGATGACGTGCCTCTTGGCTGAATAAAAAAGGGGTGCTGTTCTTGAAAACAGCACCCCAAAATTATAGATTATAAAGGTGTATAATTTGCTTTTCATTTGAGTGTTTCCAGCATTCGTTGCAGCACGACGGTGGCTGAGATTTCACGGTTGGCAGCTT
>CAJGCU010000078.1 GCA_904501945.1 uncultured Bacteroidaceae bacterium | reverse complement strand
TTACTATCCGCATGTGTGCATGGAAGAACCTGAACGGCAATACGGACAAATTCAACGAAGAGAACGCTCCTAAGTACAGCTTCACGCTTGAAGACCTCGAGGGCAATGTTTACGCTCGTTTCGATGATGTTATTGCTATGCCTAATGTGCAAGGAAATGATGCTAACACTAATTATCCAGATAAGAATGTTACAAACGTAACTCGCTCACAGACAGACTTCACTGTTGACAAGGCTGGCTACTATGTATTGAGGTTCTCTACAACTCAGCCAAGCGCTGAGCTTCTCCTTGGTGGCGTTGACCTCATCACTATGCCTTCAAAGGCAGCTTACTGGAAGCAGCAGCTTGCAGCAGCAATCGAAGAGGCTAAGCCAGTTGTAGATGCTGCTTATGGTGTTGACTATGACGGTGATACTAAAACAGCTTTCTCTGCTGCTATTGCAAAGGCTGAGGCTGGCGGCTTCACTTCACCATCTGCTGTTACTGCGATGATTAACGAACTGAAGGATCTCGCTGCTAAGATGAATACACGTGTGAACAACATCGATGATTTCACAATCAGCGTTATTGAAACAAGCTCAACTTACGAGGCTCTCGCCGAGAAGTATCTTGCTTCACAGGTTGCTATCGACGCTAAGAAGGTAATTGACCAGTATTCTGCTGTTAATCCTTCTACACTTTCTGACGACCAGCTCAACGAGGTTGTTCCATTGCTGAAGAAGACTGCAAGTGCACTCAAGAATTTGGAAGCTAATGCAGGTCTGCTCACATGGGGTATCCAGAAGGGTATCGAGACTTACAACTTGCTTGGCACTCAGGACGAGGCTGCTCTCAATGCTGCTCTCAATGCTGCAACTGACGATCGCACTGTTGCTACAAACCTCAATGCTGCTAATAAGCTTCGTGTGCTCCAGATTCTTGCGAACGAATTGGTAAATGGCAAGATTCCAGAGGCTTATCTTACTAAGGTGAACGAGCAGGAAGAGGTGAACGAGTTTGATGAGCCAACAGGAAACATCATTTACGATGTTGTCGGTCTCGAACTGACTGGCTATGTACAGAATCCTAAGTTCTATCGTGAATATGAAGTTGCAGGTATTCCTGGATGGACTCTTGATGCTGGTTCTGACTCAACAACACTGAATATTGCTTACGGTGGTACTGCTCCATCTGCAGATTCACCTGTAACAGACCAGGAAATCAATATCTATGGTAATGCAGACTACAACCTCTATCAGACTCTTGAGAACCTGCCAGCTGGTGTTTACACCATCAAGTTCTCTACTCGTACTCCGCTTGTTGACAAGACTAATGACTATGGCAAGATTTTCTACTACAATGCTCAGAACGATGAGACAGGTGAGTGGGATAAGTATATCTATGCTGGTGCTGCAGTTGAACCATACAAGGGCGGCTCTTGGGGTTACGGTAACGAGGCAAACAACACGATGATTGAGAATGTACAGGTTGGCGAAGATGGTACACTCCTGATTGGTGCTCGCGAACACTACAGTTCTGGTAAGGCAGAAAAGCATGAGGATAACACTCCACAGTCATTCTGGACAGGTACTACAATGTGTGACAATGTTCGCATCTTCCTCGTTGCACCACTTGAGGGTTATGATTATGCTAAGGCTGCTCAGGAATATGCAACAGCTATCGACACTGTTGAGGATGAGGCTGAAGCTAAGGTTGTAACAGGCATCTACAACATCAATGGTGCTCAGATTTCTTCAATCCAGAAGGGTGTGAACCTCGTGAAGTTCTCTGACGGCTCAGTGAAGAAAGTTCTCGTTAAATAAATATATTTTGTTGATTAGAAAGAGGGCAGTCTGTGAAGATTGCCCTTTTTTGTTTCCTTTTTTTAGACTTTTTTTGTTCTTTTTATCTTTTTTGCTAACTTTGTGGCGAATTGGAGAGAACTGTCCATATTGAATTTATATACGTTGTTTTTGGAAAAATCTATTTATGATTCGTTTTTCGCTATTTTTTGTATTATTCTCCATATTAGGCACTCTTGGTGTAACTGCCCAGAATGTCTTGTTCTTCGATTCACAGAAAGGATTGTCTAACTCTCGAATTTCCAGCATATCGGAGGATAGCCGTCATAATATCTGGCTGACGACGCAGAATGGTCTGAACCGCTATGATGGCGTAAAGATGAACGTGTACAGACGTGTGATTGGAGACTCGCTGTCGTTGATGCACGACGAGAGCACTTGTGTGTTTGAGCATGAGGGGAAATTGCTGGTAGGTACGGGTGCTGGCGTGCAACAGTATGATTATGAAACGGACAAATTTAAGCGCATCCCCTTTGTGATGGAAGATGGAACGTACATTCGTGGTCGTGTGGTAAGTATCAACCGTATCAAGAAAAACAGGGTGATAGTCTGTATGGCAGGTTATGGTACAGGCGAATTGAAGACGGGTGTGGATGGAAAGCAGTATATTCAGCATATATCTGAGTTTGGAACAGATGAGACCAATGTGTCTCCAACGCATTTGCTGGAGGATTTGGATGGGAATCTGTGGGTCCTGAATGCGCGTCGTGACTTTTTTAAGCAGGTTCATGCAACGTTCCGTAAGTACGATGAATTGAGTAATGTGAGAAAAGTGTGCATGAGTTCGTCTGGGCGCGTGTATGCAGCAACGGTGAATGGCGGCATATTCATGTATAATGAGGCGAAAGACTGCTTCGATATGGTTGCTTCGGCTGAGAAAGTAGGTGCATCCGTAACTGGAATTGAGCCTTGGGAGACTGGCAAATTGTTTATCACAACCGATGGCGGTGGATTGCGTATCTATGATGAAAATACTCACAAGATTACCTTGAGCACTATTTCTGTAAAGGACTTTGATTTTTCGACAAGCAACACCAACTGTTCGATGTATGACTCGTATGGTAATGTGTGGGTTGGAGTCTATCTCAAAGGTGTGATGATGAAACCTATGGGTCAGTCTGTGTTTGAGTATATTGGCCAAAATTCCATTACGAAAAACACGATTGGCACCAACTCTGTTTTTGCCATGGCGAAAGCGATAGGGCAGCCTGGCTTTGAGAATGGTATGTGGGTGGCAGTTTCCAATGAAGGCCTGTATCTTTTGTCGGCTGACGGAACCAGTTCTAGACACTGGTCTGTTCAGAATGTACCCAATATGCCGAATTCATTTACGGCAGTGCTGAATCCCGACCCTTCGACTGTGCTGCTCGGAACGTTCGTGCAGGGATTATGGCAAATGAAGGAAGGAAAATTTTTGCCGCTGACAAAAGAAATCAATATGGTTTTTGATATTCAGCCTGCTAAAGAAGAAAATTGTTTTTGGATTTCGACGATAGGAAAAGGCTTTTTCTATTACAATTTGTCTACAGGAGAATACCTGAATTATAAGGGTGATCGTTCTACGACTGAAGAATCTCGCATTTTGGGCAATCCGTATGTTTACGCAACTCTTCTGGTAGGCGACAAATTGTTTGTAGGTACATCTGATGGATTGACGGTCTGTTTCCCTGAAAAAAATGGTGTTATCCAAAAGCCGAGCGAAAAACTTTTGACAGGAAACTCGGTTCGTTACATGGCGCTTTCTGACGATGGAACGTTCGTTTGGGTGGCTACCAATAACGGTTTGGTGAAGGTAGATGGACAATCGCTTGATATACGTGAATTCACAACTACGGATGGATTGCCCGTGAATAGTATCGCTTCATTGTGTATGGATGGACGTGAACTGTGGATAGGAACAGATTATGGTTTGTCGTGCATGGATGTGCAGAATGAAACGTTTGCTAATTTCTACTCAAATGACGGGCTACAAGAGAATGAGTTCTGTCGTGGTGCAGTCTTGTCGCAAAATAACAATATTTACTTTGGTGGTATTGGTGGCATTACATACTTTGATGCACAGAAGATGAAAAGGTGGCGAAACGAGGAAAGGGAACTGAAACTGAGATTTGTGGATGTGTTTATGAATGGTAAGGCCATACATAAAGGGGATATGTCGGGCGATTATGAGATGCTGACTGGACTGATTGATGAATGCTGTAGAATAGAGATGTCTCATCAAGACAATAGCTTTATGCTGGAACTGAGCGCAAGCGGTCTGAATAATCAGCATGTTGTTTATGAGTATAGTATCAACGGCGGGCGTTGGATGGATCAGGGAGGTGATAATGACCGACTGATTTTTGGCAACTTGGAAGCTGGAACTTACACGATAAAGATTCGTGCTAATGCTTTGGGAACTGTCAGCGAGGAGCGTGAACTAGTGGCAGTAGTGCATCCAGCATGGTATGCTTCGGCATGGGCAAAGATGGTTTATTTCCTGTTCTTCCTGCTGTTGTGTTGGATGTGCTATGAGTATGTGAGACGTCAGTTTAGGCTACGCAGAGTGATGGAACGCAATCGTCAGCAGCGTGAACTGAATGAGGCTCGTGTGCAATTCTTCATGAATATCAGTCACGAAATTCGTACGCCGATGACGCTTATTCTGGCTCCGTTGGAAAAGCTGATCAGCAAGGACAAGGACGAGGAAAGGTTACGCAACTATCACCTGATGAAGCAGAATGCGCAGCGTATATTGCGGCTGATTAACCAGATGATGGATGTCAGAAAGATTGAGCAGGGCAAGTTCTTGCTGGACTATCGCAAGGTTGAGCTGGTGGGACTCTTGCAGAGTATCTTTGACGTGTTTGTGTCGAATGCTAACACTCATCATATTAAGTATCAGTTCATTCGTAATGTGGAGCAACTGATGGTTTATGTTGATCCTGAAAACTTGGACAAAATTGTAATGAATTTGCTTTCCAATGCCTTCAAGTTCACGCCAGATGGTGGAAGTGTTGTGATGCGATTGGAGAGTGACGGTGAAAGGTTTGAACTAGAGGTGGTTGATTCGGGAGTGGGCATCAGTGACGATGAGAAGAAAAAGGTGTTTGAGCGTTTCTATTCGGCTCAGCATAGAAATGGCTATATAGGTACAGGTATTGGCTTGAATCTGACATCGATGCTTGTGAAGCTCCATCAGGGAACTATTCGTGTGGAGGATAATCCAGAAGGAAAGGGTACATGCTTTGTTGTCAACATCCCGATAGGTGAGGATTCGTTGAAGATGCTGAAGCCATCTGAAGATGCTTCTGAAGAACTCGTTGTTGAAGAGCCCGTGCAAGAAATGGAAGAGTTGCTGATTGTCGACAAGCCTGCGGATGGACGTAAGAGAAATGCCGTTTTGGTGGAAGATGATGAAGCTATTCGAATGTATGTGCACAGTGAATTGTCTTCAGATTTGGTGATACATCTGTGCAGCAATGGTCAGGAAGCTTGGGACTATATTTGGGCACAGCCCGATAAGGTTGATGTCGTGATTAGTGACATTATGATGCCTGTGATGGACGGCATGACACTTTGTCAGAAGCTGAAAGCAAACTTTACGACTAATCATATTCCGATTTTGCTGATGACTGCTTTAGGCAGTGATGCCGACCGCATTGCAGGTATCACTAATGGAGCTGATGCTTATATCTCTAAGCCTTTCAACATTGATGTGCTTCGTGCGACGGTGCTTCAGTTGATGAAAACTAGAAAACTGTTACAGGGAAAATTCCATGGTGACAAGCAACAGGAGGAGAATATTGACAAGGTAAACCTAGAGTCTCCAGATGAGCATTTGATGAAACGAGTTATGAAGGTCATCAATGAGAATCTAGATAATTCTGACTTATCTGTTGAATTCATTGCAGATGAGGTGGGAGTTAGCCGAGTGCATTTTTATCGCAAGATGAAGGATTTGACAGGACAAGCGCCACGCGATTTCTTGAAATATGTCCGTCTGATAGAAGCGGCTCGTATGCTGTCTGAAAAGAAACTTGACATTACAGGTGTGAGTGTGGCAACGGGTTTCAAGTCCCTGTCAGCTTTCTCCACTAACTTCAAGATTCTCTTTGGAATATCTCCTACTGAGTGGCAGAAGAAGAATGAGGGAAAGCGTGATGCGAATGAATGGAGGTAAATGGTTCTGAGAGCCTCTTTCCTACATTTCTTTAGTACAGGACGCATTTTTACATCTCGTTGTGCCTCTCTTCATTTATGTCATTAACGTGAGTTTGACGAAATGGGCACAAATAAAAATTCATGATAAAATTCCAACTAATTTTATCATGAATTTTTATTTGTGCCCAATATGTTCTAAAAACTTTATTTTTGTCGAGTTGAGGTTGAAAATACAAATACCCCCTTCTCACGAAGAGGGTATTTGCTGACTAATTAACTAACTAACTAATTATTAACCTATTTATGCTTTACTAACTTTTTTTCTTGCTGTCTGAAATCTGTGAAAGGAACATCTCAACTTTGATGAAAACCATCGTTGGTAGTGGTTCTTCCAAATTTCTGATACAAAGTTACGTTTTTTTTCTCAAACAAACTTTCTCTAATGTTTCAGATACTTTAGTTGTTATACCATTATGCATTTTTCTTGCGAAATGTAACATGAACGTAATTAAATGTATCAAATTCTAAAGCCCGAATGTTCTCATATACTATAATAAAAAAAGTCCTTTACTTGTCGTTTTTCGTGATATGTTTTCAAATCAGGATACAGATACGTTGTCTGATTTCTTGTAGAACCATATTATATTTATAAATGTTTAAAGGAACTTGTTTGTTGTAATCTCTCTTTTTATTAAGAGGTGTAGGTTTCTTGCTATCAGAAAAAACCTTTGTCCATGCTTTTTCTATATTCTCTTGGCGTACATCCGTTTTGTTTCAGAAATGCAGAGTTGAAACGGCTGATGGTGTTGAATCCGCAACTTCAAGCTATGTCGGTAATGGGATTGTCGGTTGTTAGCAGCATGCGTTGAGCATGGTTGATTCTCTCGTTTGTCACATGTTGGTGCAAGGAAACCCCAAAAGCTTTCTTGAAAATGGAGTTGGCATAGTCTGGATGTAAGCCGACATGTTTCGCTATATCCATTGTTTTAATGGGGTGCATATAGTTCTGAGCGATGAATAGTGCTATCTGGGCAACGGCTTTGGTTTCAGAATGGTGAATGCGTCCTTCTAAATGACAAGATTCTGCAATGTGGCTGTAATGTTGTCCCAAACGAAATATTCTCGCTTTCATCTCTATAAGGGCAGGCTCGTAGGTTGTGCTGTTTATCATGTCATGACACCATTGCTCAAAAAGATATCCATCGTAGTCCGCTCGAGTTTCTATGGGGTCGTATAGCATTTGTCCCGCAAAGAGATTTTCCACTATATGCGATGGAACATCCCAACTGAGAAATAGCGAGAGGGGAATAGTGCATACATAGTATTGGCAGATGTCTTGAAAGTCAATGATTTGGTGCGGCGTTAGTCCCCAGAATATGGTTAGGCGTTGAGAGGGAACGCTGACTATTTTGTCATATAAAAGATAGGTGCAGTTTCCTGTTGGGAAGAAGTTCGGTTCTATTTCGTTGTGCTGGTCAAAACGATTCATGAGCTTGGTTTCCCATTTCTCGCAGGTCAATCCATAGGGTTTGAATTCTTCTCTGCTGTTGTCAAAAGAGTGCAGGGCATCTGTTTTCATGTATATATGAGAAATTTGTTATCGCAAAATTAATGAAAATCTCGGTTTTTGATAGATTTTCTAGATGTTAAAGTTTTTTTTGCTGTTTTTAGATATTATCTTTGCAAACGTAACCTAAATTTGACCATTAAAACCAACTAAAGTATGAAGAGAACATTTGTTTTATCAGTCCTTTCCAAGAGGATTTGTGCCCTTTCCCTTCTTGCGCTTTCAACTAGCATGAACGCACAAGGTCTGTATTCAGGCATGGGAATGAAGCCGCGTATCGTGGTGTTGACAGACATTGCGCCCGGCAACGTGGAACCTGACGACATGGAGTCAATGATACGTTTGATGGCTCATGCAGATCTTTATGAGATGGAGGCATTGATTGCTTCAGGAGGCTGGAATAGCAGCGGACGCGCCTATCCTGTCAGTTGGAAAGATAGTTTGAGCACAACGATTAATGCTTATGAGAAAGATTTGCCCAATCTGATGAGACGCTCTGGGCAGCAATCTTTTTTAGCCCTTAAGAAGGAGGAGGGTATGCAGAAGATAGGTTATTGGCCAAGTCCTGAATACTTGAGAAAACGTTCTATGTTGGGAAGTTTAGAGTTGGGACAAAAGAAGATTGGAGCTGAAAACCGTTCGGAAGGAAGTGACTTCATCATCCAGCTTGCAGATGAAAAAGATAGCCGCCCCATTTGGATTCTTGCTTGGGGAGGTGCTAATACCTTTGCGCAGGCTATTTGGCAGGTAGAACAGACGCGTACTCCAGATGAGGTCAAACGTTTCTTGAACAAATTCCGTGTCTATACCATCACTGATCAAGATACCCCTTGGAGCAGGAATACTCCAGACTTCCAGTTTAGTTCACACTATCGAATGAGGCGTGACCTGTCAAAAGACCTGATGTTTTTCTGGGACGAAAGTGCCTGGCTTTCTCAAAATGATATAGGGGCGCGCAATTGGGATGAATACGCAAAGCACATCCAGAAGC
This sequence comes from uncultured Bacteroidaceae bacterium, assembly GCA_904501945.1. Lineage (GTDB taxonomy): Bacteria > Bacteroidota > Bacteroidia > Bacteroidales > Bacteroidaceae > Minthosoma. The sequence continues at coordinate 2,367 of CAJGCU010000078.1, read as the reverse complement.
ATGGTTGTTTGGGAAGCATCTATCCAAAGAACAAGTGGGGAGTTGAAGGTGATACCCCGTCCTTCCTTCACGTTCTCCCTAATGGCCTGAATGACCCTTCTTCGCCGAGCATGGTAGGATGGGGAGGATATTTTGAATGGGGATTAGGAAAGGACACTGAAACCTATTGCTACACCAATCATGCTGGGCAGGTGAAGAGCATTTCTCAGAAGTACGAAAACTACTTCTATCCAGCTATATTTAATAACTTTGCGGCACGCATGGATTGGGCGGCTCAAGGCAAGGGAAATCGAAACCCTGTTGTGATTGTTAACGGGAAAAAGGGATTGGAGATTATCCATATAAAGGCGAAAGCGGGAGAAACCGTTTGGCTGGATGCTTCACGCTCGTTTGACTTTGAGAATGACGAGCTCTCTTTCCGCTGGTGGAATCTTGCTGAAGCAGGCAGCTGCAAGGAAGATGTAGAGATTCTGCAGCCTCATTCGCCCAAGGTCAGTGTGGCCGTTCCCGAAAAAGCATCGAATACAACAATTCACATCGTTTGTGAGGTGTCAGACAAAGGAACTCCTGCATTGACTGCTTACAGAAGGGTGGTGATAGATGTTCGGTGAAGAAACATCATTATGTGCAGACTGTGTCCATAATAATAGGCAGGCTGTGTTCATAATAATAGGCAGCGAGCCTTTGTAATGACGTCAACACGGTGCGCACTTGAAGGACTATGCCGTGAAGTGAACGAGAAGATGCCGTTTGCGGGGTTGGCAGTGCTCGCTTCGCCGAAAGAAAGGCCGAAAGTACGCTTTGTATGGAAATGGGATATAAGTATAATACCCAATAAGAAAGATATGAAAAAGTTTTCTTTAATATTCGGCTTGTTCTTGGTGGTTGCTACTTTATGGGCTGCGAGAACTCGTGTGATAGTAACATCTGATATAGGAGGGAGTGACCCTGACGACCAGCAGTCGCTGGTTCATCTCTTGACCTTACTTGACAGGGTAGAGCTTGAGGGAGTCATTTATCAGTATGCTTGGGTTTCTTTTAATAGGGCCGATCAGGTGAAAGCAGTGAGTGGTGTGCTGGATGCTTATGAGTCGGTATGACCTAATTTGCGTGTGCATAGCGATGGATTTCCTGAGCCATCGGCGGTGCGTCAGATGGTTTGTCATGGTCAGTCTGAGGCAGCGATGGTAGGAGTTGGGGAGGGAAAGGATTCTCCTGGTTCTGAATTGATTATTCGGGCTGTGGATCGTGACGACGAACGCCCAGTGTGGATTGCTGCATGGTCGGGTATGAATACGTTAGCTCAGGCGTTGTGGAAGGTAAAGCATACGCGTTCGGAGGCACAGGTACGGAAGTTTGTGCAGAAACTTCGTGTATATGATATTTTAGGGCAAGATGAAGCTGGAGCTTGGATGGTGAAGGAGTTTCCCGAACTGGTCTACATACGTAACAAGGAAGTCTATGGATGGCCACCTTCTGATGATTGGCATAAGGAGCATGTGCAGAGTGTAGGGGATTTAGGCGCTCAATATCCAGACCGCAGATGGGCAACAGAAGGTGATAGCCCTTCGTTCCTTTATGTGATAGACAATGGCTTGAACAGCCCAGAACATCCAGACTGGGGAGGTTGGGGCGGACGCTTCGACATGAAGAGGAAAACAGGAATCCGTTCTATGGATTGGGTGCCTCGCAGCAATCTTGACGAGACGCAGTATGACCCCTATTTGATGATAGGTTCGGCGGAGGAAGGAGTTGAAGCTATCCGGATGTGGAGTGATGATATTTCTCGCGATTTTGCAGCCAGAATGAAATGGACTGTGGCAAGTTCTTACGAAGAGGCAAATCACCATCCTGTCGCTGTTTTTAGACAAAGATAAGACGACGGATGCTTTGTTCAAGTCAGTCAAGGCTGGAAGTATTCTTAAACTCGATGCAAGCCGTTCTTCCGACCCAGATGGCGATGCGCTGAGTTATGAGTGGATTTTTTACAAGGACCCCAGTTCCTACAAGGGGACATTAAGCATTGCCCCAACCTCGGACAAACAGGAAATCTCCATTCCTGTTGAGGCTAAGGGGAAAACTATTCATTTGATTCTGAGGGTTACGGACAATGGCAGTCCTGCCTTGACGAGTTATCGCAGGGTTGTGCTGAATTGTCAATGACATTATTTTCAATGTGATGTGAAAGAAAAATAGAGGGTGTGTCAATCATTGATACACCCTCTATTGCTTGCAAGTGCCGGAAGCGGGACTCGAACCCGCACGGGCGCAATGCCCAAGGGATTTTAAGTCCCTCGTGTCTACCATTCCACCATTTCGGCGCATTGCTTGGTTCAAAAAAAGAAGTTCATGCAGAACTTCTTTTCT
>CAJGCU010000077.1 GCA_904501945.1 uncultured Bacteroidaceae bacterium | reverse complement strand
GAATCAGCCTATCGCTGTAGAAGTTGAGCCATTGGACTGTTTCTACCCAGCAGAAGAATACCATCAGGACTACCTTGACAGGAACCCCGACGGCTACTGTCACTTGCCTTTAGAACTATTCGCTTTCGCACGGAAAGCTAAAAAGGGGAAGCGTTAAAAGCCTTCTACGGCTCTTCCTATTTATTTTACGAGCATCTTTCGCCCATTCCGAATCATGATATCATGATGATCGTCGCCAACACGCAGGCCTACCAAATTGTAGGCAGGTGTCGGCTTCTCTTCTATTGAAGGTCCCTCCACAGACTCAATGGTTGAGGCATACGGCCACGTGCCAGCTGCAATACCATCAGTAATGCCGTTCATAGCATAAGAGTTATAGACTCTGAGTGTTTGGCGGTTGAGCAAGTCGCCACAAGGGTGGCTGAGCGAGCGGTCACAGGCATTGGTATCCCACACGAAGGGGAGCATTCCATGATTGATGCTATACTGACACACAGTCTTATACCACTGATAAATGGACTGGTTGTGCTTCTCCTGATCCTCTCCCGATGGCATGGTGCGCCAGATAGCAGCAAATTCGCCCAACAACACAGGAATTCCCTTGTCTACAAACTTCTTCTTCATCTTCTTGAACTGCCCAAGCATCCACGACTCCTCACCCCACGTTGCGTTGTGGATGGAGCCACTCACGTGGTTGCTCTTCCCCCAGTAGTAGGCCTGATGGCCCCACGGCTCATCTTGGATCATCATCGCGAAATTGTAAGGCGCATAGAAATGTACCTCCACCATCAAGGCATGGGGAGCCGTGTCTGTAGGCAACGTATTATACAATATGTTTGTCTGGTCTATGTCTGTCGAAGGCCCTTGCACCACCAACACACGACTTGCATTCCTCCCCCCCGTGGCACGAACAGCATCGATGAAAGCCTGTTCGTAGCGGAGCAACGCCTTTGTCTTGGCGGCATCATCCACGTTCGGCTCGTTCAGCCCCGCGAAGAGCAGATGATGATCATAGTCCTTGAAGCGTTCAGCTATCTGCGTCCACATTTTCGTCATGATAGAACAGTTTTTTGCCACAGTCGCCTCCGACACATCGCCAAAGCTGTTCTCCACCCAACCATTGTCCCAATGGTCATTCAGTACCACATAGAGACCAGCCTTGAAACAATAGTCCACAATCTCCCGCACTCGATCCATCCACGCCACATCAATCTGATTGTTCGTGTCGCTGTGCATATACCATGCACAAGGAATGCGCACCGCCCGGAATCCCTGCTCCTTCACGAAGTCGATAACCGCCTGCGAGGTCTTCGTGCCCTGCCACGTCGTTTCCCACTTCAGTCGGTTATTTTCCCATGTGCTTACGGCCTCCAGCGTGTTACCTAAGTTCCACCCGGGGTACATTTCGCAAGCAATATCCATGGCCGTCTGCCCTTTCACGCTCAACGAGACAAGAGCCATACAAAAGAAGACTATTCTTTTCATATCTTATGATTTAGGTTTCAAATGCTCGCCTTAACACTACTCTCAGCAAGTCATCCGCCGTACAAATTTACAATGTTTCAGGAATAAACAAGATTTTTTTGACAAAAAAATGGAGAAAAATACTTTACAAAACACTGAATGTTGTGTATGTCCCAAAATAGGAGTAACTTTGCAAGTAGATTTACACCCTTGGCTATAAGGGAACAGCAGTAAAGTTATGGCTTTAATCTTCGACATCAAACGGTTTGCCATCAACGACGGGCCAGGCATCAGGACTACCATCTTCATGAAGGGATGTCCCCTGCGTTGCGTGTGGTGCCACAACCCTGAGGGGCTTTCTGAAAAACCCGTGAAACTGTACACGAAGAAAAAGTGCATCGGATGCCAAAGCTGCGTAGAAGTCTGCCCTCAGCAAAACCTGGTGCTGACAGCCGATGGCATTCAAGACCTGGGCAACTGCATCGCTTGCGGAAAATGCACAGACGAATGCCCTACCCTCGCCTTGGAAATGGCTGGCAAGGAGTGGACGATGGAAGAGCTGATGAAGGTTGTGGAGAAAGAACGCGCTGTGATGGAGGAAAGCGGCGGAGGCGTGACGGTGTGCGGCGGAGAGCCTATGATGCATACTGATTACTTGTGCGACCTGCTGGACGAACTGGGCAGAAGAAGCATACACAGAACCGTAGACACCACCCTGTTCTGCTCGTCTGAAAATGTGCGAAAAGTGGCAGAAAAATGCGAGTTGTTTCTGGTGGACCTGAAGGTGATGGACAGCGAAGTACACAAGAAGTACACGGGAGTGAGGAACGAGCAGATTCTGCAGAACATCCAACTGCTAAGCGAGTTGGGGAAGAAGTTTTGGATTCGTATTCCTCTCATTGTCGGGGTGAATGCCGACGAGGAGAATCTGGCTGCTTCAGCACAGTTTCTGGCAAAGCTGCCCACCAAGCCCGAGATGGTGAATCTGCTGATTTACCACGACGTGGGCAAAGGAAAACATGCGCGTATGGGCTCCGCATACAACCCAGCCGACTATCAGATGGAGCCTCCATCGGAAGAAGTGCAGCAGCAGGCGCTCTGCATTATGCAGCAGCACGGACTGAACGCCAAGATTGGCGGATAAATTGGACACCTATTATATAATATATATATGAGAATTACTATCAAGATTGGCAGTAACGTACTGACCAGACAAGATGGTTCGTTAGACGTCACCCGCATGTCGGCTCTGGTTGACCAGATTGCAAGTTTGCGTAGCCAAGGACATGAGATTATACTTGTATCTTCGGGTGCAGTAGCAAGTGGACGAAGCGAACTGAAACACATTCAGCACGACCTCGATTCCGTAGATCAACGACAATTATTTTCAGCTGTCGGACAGGCAAAACTCATCAATCGTTACTTTGAATTGTTCCGCGAGTACGGCATCCCAGTAGGACAAGTGCTGACAACAAAAGAAATTTTCTCAGATCCGGAGCACTGCAAGAATCAAGAGAACTGTATGCGTGTGATGCTGGAGAATAACGTGCTGCCTATCGTGAACGAGAACGACACCGTATCCATCACCGAGCTGATGTTTACCGACAATGATGAGTTATCAGGCTTGATAGCCAAGATGACTCAATCGCAGATGCTTATCATCCTGAGCAACATTGATGGCATCTTCACTGGCAACCCAAGCGCCCCCGACTCACGCCTCATCAGCATCGTCAAGCCTGGCAAGATTTTAGATGACTACATCCAGCCCAATAAGTCTAGTGCGGGAAGAGGTGGAATGCGCAGCAAGTCTTCGGTAGCAGCGAACACGGCAGCAGCGGGCATCAGCGTCATCATTGCAAACGGCAAAAGAGATGACATCTTAATGAAGTTAATGAATGACAGAGACAACACCCCTTGTACTGAATTTTTATGTTAACAGAAATTTTCCAATCGGCGAAGGATGCAAGCATAGACCTTGCCCTTCTCGACAACGATACCATCAATCAGATTCTGCTTGCCGTAGCAGACAAAGCGATAGCCGAAACCGAGAGCATCCTCGAGGCTAACGCCAAGGACCTCAGCCGCATGGACAAGGACAACCCCATGTACGACCGTCTGAAACTTACCAAAGAGCGCATCGAAGGCATTGCTGGCGACACACGCAATGTGGCAAAGTTGCCCTCTCCGTTAGGAAAGGTGCTGAAGCACACGACACTTCCCAACGGACTAGACCTAAAGCGCATCAGCGTTCCATTCGGAGTCATCGGCATCGTCTACGAAGCACGTCCCAACGTAACATTCGACGTATTCGCGCTATGCCTCAAGGCCGGAAGCGCCTGTATTCTGAAAGGAGGGAAGGATGCTGACGATAGCAACCGCGCCATCGTCTGCATCATCAAGTCCGTGCTCAAAGACTTCGGCATCAATGAGAATGCCATCACGCTGCTTCCCGCCACCCATGAGGCAACAGGAGAACTGCTGCACGCCAACGGGTATGTAGACCTCGTCATTCCTCGCGGCAGCAAACGCCTCATCGATTTCGTGCGACAAGAAGCCTCTGTTCCTGTTATCGAAACTGGCGCAGGAGTCTGCCATGCCTATTTTGACAAAGATGCCAATACAGAAAAAGGAGCACGCATCATCAACAATGCCAAAACACGACGCGTCAGCGTATGCAATGCGCTTGATTGCACACTCATCCACGAAGAGCGCCTCGCCGATCTTCCGACCATCTGTGCACCTTTGAAAAACAGCAATGTGCTGATATATGCAGACGAAGCATCTTCTGCTGCGCTTACAGGCAGTTATCCAGCCGAGCTTCTCAAACCAGCATGCGAAGAGAGTTTTGGCACGGAATTCCAATCTTATACCATGACACTAAAAACCGTCACTTCCGCAGACGAAGCCATTCAACACATCCGCCGTTTCGGTTCAGGGCATTCAGAGTGCATCATCACAGAAAACCGTACAACAGCGGATAAATTCCTCGCTCAAGTGGATGCAGCTTGCGTGTACCACAATGCGCCAACAGCATTCACAGATGGTGCCCAGTTTGGATTGGGTGCAGAAATAGGCATCTCAACCCAAAAGCTCCATGCTCGCGGTCCTATGGCTTTAGAAGAAATTACAACTTACAAATGGATTATCGAAGGAGACGGACAAACAAGACCGAAATAAGTAGCCCTTTATAACAAAAAAAAGAAGCCAAGATTATTAATGATTCTGTCACATCATTCGAATCTTGGCTTCTCTTTTTTATACCCATTCCTTATTTGACTTCCTCGAAATCAATATATGTACCTTCATTTTGCCCAAACACTTTCGTTTCGGGTCCCTGATTGCCATCTTCTTTTTTAGTTTTATTAGCAGTCCGGGAAAAATTGTCGCGCGAAGATGACGTTTTGGCAGACTCCTTTTCCCTATTTTCCTTGCCCCATCCTGTTAATTGGCTGAAGAGATTTTTCAAATTAGAAAAGCCACCCAACAACTTGCTCAACAGGTATGCACCCATAAGCAAAAGTGCCAATATACAGAAAAGAACAAAAAATATTATTCCTAAAACAATTGCAGACATATATCAACTTTTAGCCATTTTGAGGGAGAACATCCTCCCCTTAATCTTCTTTTGACAAATATGATGCCAAAATAGACATAAAGACATAAAGTCCGATACATCCTGCCACACCTCGAATCAAGCCAATCCATATTCCTTCAGCAGAAGCACCAACAGCAGCCCCTACCGCCAAGATAACAACAGAAAGACCCAAGAAGACAAATTTCACCTTATCTGTTTTCCACGACAGGCTTTTGAAAGCAAACATCGGAACCTCACAAACCAAAAGCCAGCAAAAGAGCACCATGAACAGGAACAAGAAAAGCGCATTGAAACGCGGACTAGTCAACCACTCTTCACTACTGGCCAATAATGCGCCCCAGAATATAGCATTTGCAGGAGTTGGCATACCAATAAATCCAGTATGCTGACGCGCATCGATGTTAAATTTAGCCAAACGCAATGCGGAAAAAGCCGCCAAAAGAAAAGCGGTAAATGGCATCACGCTGAAAAAGAATTCATTGGCCATCCACTCAGGATAAGCAACCTTGCTGAACAACGAGAAAAGCATTGCAGAAGGAGCTACACCAAACGTCACGCAATCAGCCAGCGAATCCAGTTCCACTCCCATTTTACCACTTACACCCAAAGCACGGGCAACCAAACCATCGAAAAAATCGAAGAATGCACCCAGTAAGACAAAAAGAAAAGCATACTGGAAGCCTCCATAAAAAGCACAATATGCCGCTATACAGCCACAAATCAAGTTACAACATGTAATAATATTGGGTATATGCTTTTTCATATTTAATATTATAAAGGATTAAGAAAATTTATCCACCAAATTCCTTTATTTAAGACGGGCTATCAGCGTTTCGTCACCAACCGTCGCCTGTCCCATCTTTACCAGAACTTCTGTTCCAAGAGGCAGATAAACATCTACTCGACTACCAAACTTGATGAACCCCATATGGTCGTCAATATAACACTCCTCACCAACTTTAGGATAAGTAACGATTCTGCGAGCCATAGCTCCTGCAATCTGCCGTGCCATCACTTCCTCTCCATGAGGAGTACGAATAACCACCATTGAACGTTCATTTTCTGTACTCGCCTTTGGAAGATAGGCTTTCATAAAATTTCCATTCTGATGTCCAACCTTTACTATCGTACCTTCACATGGGATCCAATTGGCATGCACATTGGTCAAACTCATGAATATGGAAATCATCAGCCGCTTGTCATGGAAATATTCCATTTCTTCAACCTCCTCAATCACGACCACGTGACCATCGGCAGGTGCAACTACGGACTTATTAGTAGGACCGTTAAACATACGTATTGGGCAACGGAAGAAATTGAGCAATATACCATAAACGATTACAACCAGCGCAATGACAACATAAGCTCCCCAAGACAACTCGTCCCTTGAGAACCATGCCAACAAAATGACAAGAACAGCCAAACAGCCAGAGTAAAGCAGCGTGTGCTTACCCTCATGATGCAAACGTATCTTGTTTCTGCGTTTATTGCGAATCAGCGGTTTTTCTTTTGACATTATAATTTAAGTTATGTAATTTAAGATTTAATGCAAAGATACAAAATTATTTGGAACTCCCCACCGATAATTCGCGTTTTTTTCAAAAAAGGCAAACAAAACACTTTTTTCATTCATTTTTCCATAAAAGTTTTTGGGAAATCCAAAAAAAGCCATAACTTTGCACCCGCATTCAGGAAAAGGAACATATTCCCCTGAACGCATGGAGGATTGTGCTATGGTGTAATGGTAACACTACAGGTTTTGGTTCTGTCATTCCAGGTTCGAATCCTGGTAGCACAACTCGAGATGAAACTCCGACATCTCAATGTCCCAAAGTTTCTTTCTCACACCGGACTTGTAGCTCAGTTGGTTAGAGCAACAGACTCATAATCTGGAGGTCCCTGGTTCAAGCCCAGGCTGGTCCACACTAAAAATCAAGCACTTACAAAGATTTTGTAGGTGCTTTTTCTTTTCTTGGTGACCTTCAAGTGACCTTTTTGAAGCAAAAGTGACCTCGCTTGACCCTCTGAAACGTAGAGAGATTTTTGGGGAGTTCAAGAAATGTTTTCGCAAAGATTACAGCGAAAACAAGGAGCATTATCTCAAAGCGGCAAGCAGGAGAAGAAAACCAGATACCAGATTTAGGTATGTGGTTTTGAGTTGCTCCGCTAATCATCAAGAAAACCATATTTGGTGGATATATGAACAGCAAAAACACATAAAAAAGCATAAAAAAGAGGTGCAGAACCACGATTATTTAAAAGAGAGCTGCAGAAATTGAAAGTATTTCACTACCTTTACAGGGTAAACATTACATTATTTATATATGGAAGATATTAACCGGATAAAGATGGTTTTATTCGAGAAGAAGAAAACAGCTCGATGGCTGGCAGGTGAGATGGGTGTCACCCCTTCTACCGTCAGTAAGTGGTGTACCAATTCTTCTCAACCTGACCTCGCCACAATCCTCAAAATAGCAGATTTGTTAGAGGTCGATATACGGGAGTTGCTTGTGAGGGAATACAAACAATACCTCATATCTCAAGGTCCCAAATAGTAGGTTTAATGATTAGCATCTTATAACACGGAACATTATGCAAGGCGACATTTTTAAGGCTTTTTGCCACTATGTTGATGACCGCATTTTCTCTAAAGAGAATATGGGGTCTTATGTCGCACTGGTTGTAGACCAATCTTTTGTCGATGATTTCTGTAGAGAGAACCACACAACTCAAAACGCCCTAATCACTTCTGTACGAAGTGTCATGTGTAGATATTTTTACACTTATGACCATTTATTTGTGAAAGGACTTATTGCTATTCAACTTTTTGCTGCTTCTAAAAGGGCAGATAGTGATAACATGACAGCACAAGCGTATTATGGACGTCTACACCAAGTTATTGGATTGGACGTCAGCGAATTGTATACTTGGATGACCGAGCACCAAGATACGATTTGGTCAACATTGTACAAATGGTGTGATAATAATCACTTTCTAATTACAAGATGTCGTCCAAGACCAGGTAAAGGGAGGTATGTTCAGTATCCAATTGATCAAGCAAAGCGTGTATTCACCGAAGAAGACTTGCTGCATATTGCTAAAAGTTTTGTTGATAAACATCTTTATCCTGGTGAAGACATCACAGAATACGACTTCTGGAAGATTGTCGACAAACGTCGTTTGTCATTAACTAGCCATGCTACCGAAGTGATTGTTAATTCCGTTCCGGATGATGATTACCTGTCACAGATATATAACTTCTATCTACGATGGAATGGAAATTTCAAGTTCCGAGAAAAAACCAATCGTGTAAATTCTTCGCTAAACGTCTTTTTCGCATATCTCACAGATGACCTCACTTTATTAGAAATCCGTAATGAAAATCTGAAATTATTACATTGCTTCAATGTTAATAGTGTAAAGTATTCAGAAGTTCAGAAGCACTTCTCCTTTAGAAGAAATGGAATACTTCTTTTTAGGAAAGATGACATATATGATAATCGTTGGCAGGAAGTGAGGTCCATTGAAGCAGATGATGATGACTATACAAAAGAATCGGGGAACTATGGATTGCTTGTTTGTTTCAAGGGATATGCGGAGGAAAGACTGGTAAATAGATTGAGAAGTCTTCTTGTCGATGGAGAAAGAATGTTACTTCGAGAGTTCCCCAACATTCTAATTTTTAAAATAACGAGGCGATATATAACCGAGGAATTTTTCGGCACCAAAAGATTTTATGAGCTGTATGGAGGCTTCAAAATAGGAAGAAATACTTATTTGAGCGGAGCTACACCTATACTGCGATTGCATAAGCGCACTATGGTTTGGATTGATGGTAAAGCTGTAGATGAAGATGCTGTCGAAGGAGATCTCCTGCTAAACCAACTGGGTGTTGGTACCCATTATATAAAGATGCCCAACGCAAAATCAATAAAAATTGAGGTTGTTGAAACAACACCGAATATTTGGGAATGGCAGAGCGGATACAATAAGTGGCAAATTGGGAAGAAACCTGCATTATGGCAAAACACCGAATCTATAAGCGGCATTGTCGGGTTGGATTTTTCTTCTGTCTGTGATCAAAATTCGTCTCTTGATGAGTGTGTAACCATACGATGGGCCAAAGCACAGGCTTTTGACGAATATCATCCTAATGAAAATAATATTGCAATTAAATTAACGAGACCATAATATGAATACATTTGATTACGAACAATATAGAGTTGTTGGGCTTGTGGAAGATAAGCTTGGCGACAATGCAACAATCAATGTGATTGGCTACTGCGATGACAATTTGCATGTATTCCATCCGCTTAATAATGCAGAGGCTCTTGAATTGTTTCCTACCCGCGGAAAGGTTTTTGCCTACAGATTCAATATAGACTATAGGCATCTCAAAGGATGTATAGTCTGTTTATGTGTCCAACCTAGCAATAAAGATGATAGAGAAAAATTCGTCTGGGATTGGGATGCTGAAGTCATTGAGTATGGACAAAGAATATTTACGCTCAAAGGCGAATTCACAGAGGATAGCCAGCACAATTATGACATTCTCACAAATAACGGATTACATGATGTTAATAGCGACAAGTTAGTGTATAGCAGTGGACGGGTTTATCAGATAATTCCAGACAACAACGACAGAATTTTGAAATACTGGGAAGCATCTTCACTTGATATGGTTACAGTCGATGGATATAAGTATTTCGTAGGTATATCCTTACCCAAACACGACGGTCTGTTAGACATTACAAACGATGAACAGTTAGCCAATTGGTATCTGTCTAAGGTTGTAAAAAAGAATTGGGCTGGTATTGTTCAAGCTCAATCCTTCCGCAATTCTGAAAGTTTTTTGAGAGAATTGCTTTCTTCGCAAAAAGACCTTGACGCGGCTACCATTGAGAACAGGTTGAAACGACTTTTATCGATTGATACAAGCATATCTCTTATGTTTGACAGCTTAAAAGATATTGCTGAAACTCCATGGTTTTCTGAAGTCGTCAATAGAAGTATATCACAGGAGAAAGAGCATCTGATAGAACAACTCAAGAATGACAATCTTGAAGAGATTCAAAAGATAAAGGAATACCATGATTGGGAACTGATGCAGTTAGAAGAAGAGCAGAAGGCAAAGATCGAAAAGTTGCAGCAGGAGATTGACGAAAAGAGAAAGGACTTCGAAGTGCAGGAACGCTCTCTCGATGCCAAGCTTCAGGAGAAGAATTTTGAGATAGAATTGTTAGATGAAACCGCTAAGGAGAAACAACAAGCGATTACCACACTTGAAGAATCCATCGCCAAGATGAATGACAGAAAAGCATCTATCATCCAAGATTTCTCCATCATACAAGAGGTTTTATCTACATCTGTTCCACAGGATAAAGTTGCAGGTATAGCATCTTCCAAGCAATTTACACTGGAAGAGATAAACTATTCCGCGAATCCCATTACACGTTTCCAAGCATACGTCAAATCGCTGGAGGACGTTCTGAAAGTCAACGAAGCTCCTAAGTGTTCGCCGCAGGCCTTGGCCAGATTGCTGGCTAAATATCTTGTTGTGCTGTGTCCAAGTCAGACTATAGCACAATCACTAATAATGGCTTCACATAAATGTCGTTATATGACAGAATATGTGAGCGCGAAGTGGGCATCTTTTGACGACCTCTGGAATAATGGTTTGGCCTATATCGTTGGAAAAAGCAATGAAGAATCAGAGACAATACACTTTCTGTTATTGCAAAACATAAATCTCTCATATCTACCGAATTACTTGCAACCATTAGCCGACCTTCAAAAAGGTCTTATAACCAAATTCCCTGCAACGGATATTCCTCTACCTAAAAATTTACGCATTCTCTGTACAGTGGCTGAGGATGAACTTATAACGATGCCAGCATCAGTCCTAAAACATTTTGGCTGTATTGACAAAGCTTGTCAATTTGATATATCATCTGCTATGATAATGGCTGATGATGCTAATTTAGGTTATCTCACAACAGAAGAGCTTATTCGTGAAGGGCGACAAGATTTTGAGTTACATAACATGTTTGAGCAGTATATTAGATGAGTAAGACCATAAGATTAACGGACCTTCAGAATTTATTCTATATATGGATGAGTAAATTCGAGAAGAGGAGCCTTGAGAACATCAAGGTTCACTGTGATTTTCTCAATGAAAGTTACGGTCTTAATCTGCCATATCCTAATTGGAGCATCTTCTGGCCATTGGTATTCAATGGACTGATTGACCATATAGG
>CAJGCU010000076.1 GCA_904501945.1 uncultured Bacteroidaceae bacterium | reverse complement strand
GACGTTTACACCGCGGATGATGAGCATATCGTCGCTGCGACCCAGAATCTTTCCAAGGCGGACAGTGGTACGTCCACATTCACAAGGTTCGTAGATGAGGTGCGTGAGGTCTCGTGTGCGATAGCGGAGAATTGGCATTGCCTCCTTGCACAGCGAAGTGAACACCAGCTCACCCTCTTCACCTGGTGCTACAGGTTCCAATGTCTCTGGATTGATGATTTCTGGATAGAACATATCTTCAGCAACGTGTGTACCGTTCTGGAACTGGCACTCGCCGCCCACGCCTGGACCACACATCTCCGTCAGTCCATAGATGTCAATAGCTTTAATGTGCAGTTTCTTCTCCAGTTCTCGGCGGATTCCCCATGTCCATGGTTCTGCACCGAAGAAACCGACACGCAGTTTCAAGTCTTCTGGCTTGATGTCAGGATTCTTTTCAATTATCTCAGCCAAATGCAGGGCATAGGATGGAGTGCAGCAAAGTGTGGTTGTTCCGAAGTCTTTCATCAGCATAATCTGCTTCTCTGAATTGCCTGCAGAAATAGGTAACTGAACAGCTCCGCGGAAAGCTGCACCATCATGAACTCCCAGGCCTCCTGTAAAGAGTCCGTATCCGTAAGCAACCTGTACGATGTCACCAGGACCAACATCGCCAACAGCCAAGACGCGTGCTACGCATTCTGCCCACATCTTCAGGTCGTTTTCTGTATAGGTTCCGACAACAGGCTTTCCTGTTGTTCCTGATGATGCGTGAATGCGACGAATCTCATTTTGTGGAACTGCTTGAAGTCCGAATGGGTATTCATCACGAAGGTCATGCTTGGTGGTGAAAGGCAGTTTGACGATGTCATCAATGCTCTTGATGTCCTCAGGCTTTACGCCTATTTCGTCCATCTTCTTCTTATAGAAAGGAACGTTTTCGTAACAATTCTTGACTGTTTTTTGCAAACGTTCAGATTGTATCTTACGCATGTCTTCACGTGACATGCACTCCATTTTCGGATTGTGAATCATAATCTTAATTGACGTGGTTAAGAATGTTAGTTTTTACTTGCCTCAACTCCAGAATCGAAGGCTTTGAGGTTGGCCTCTACGACTGCTTCTCCCTTTCGTGCAAAAATGACGGCGATGGCATTGCGTAGCTGCTCTACAGAGAGAATGCCGATGTGAGGAGCTGCCATTCCAAGCAATACCATATTGGCGCCACGAGCATTGCCTGCATCTTTCGCAACAGCTTCAATGTCAAGTTTTACGACAGAAGGCATGGCGTCAAGTTCTGCCATCAGCGCTTCTTCTTCGGGGTAGTTGGGAATATTGATGAATGGCTTACTACTGGTTACAATTGTACCTGTTTTTGAGAGGTAAGGAAGATAACGCAGTGCTTCCATTGGCTCCATGGAGATAACCACGTCTGCGCCAGCTTGTGGAATGAGGTCTGAGTAAATGTTCTCGGTAGAGAGGCGAAGGTTAGACTGTACGTCTCCGCCGCGCTGGCTCATTCCGTGTACTTCAGCCTGTTTCAGGTTGATGCCAGCTGCTGTTGCTGCTTCTCCTATGATTGTAGCGATGGAGAGGATTCCTTGTCCGCCTACACCGCACAGTATGATGTCTTTTTTCATTTGTTTTCCTCCTTTGCTTTCTTGGCTTCCCTTGCGTGGCGTGCAGCTGTCTGGATGCATTCTCTGCGTGGGATGATTACTGAAACTCCGTTGTATTCAATCTCTTCTTTCAAGATACGTGTAATTTCGGGCATGTTCTTAGGAAGGGGAACAACCACACGAACGTGCTCTGGCTCTACACCAAGTCCCAGACATATTGCCTCAAACTTGTTTGTGCCGGCAGAATCCTGTCCTCCGGTCATGCCTGTTGTGAGATTATCGGAAATGACAACGGTGATGTTTGACTTGTCGTTTACAGCATCGAGCAGTCCCGTCATGCCTGAATGAGTGAAAGTGGAGTCTCCTATGACTGCAACTGATGGGAACAGACCTGCATCAGCAGCGCCCTTTGCCATTGTGATAGAAGCACCCATGTCAACACAGCTGGCCAAAGCCTTGAATGGAGGCAGTGCTCCAAGCGTATAGCAGCCAATGTCTCCGAAGATTCTGTAGTCAGGATATTCTGCAAGAACTTGGTTCAGAGCTGTATAAACATCTCTGTGTCCGCATCCCTGACAAAGCTGTGGAGGACGTGCTGCAAGGTTTTTAGCAGTGTCGAATGCAGGGCCTGCCTGCTTGCCCAATGCAATAGCAACATTGTCTGGTGTCAGCTCGCCTGTGCGTGGAAGGTCGCCTGTAAGACGTCCCTTGACAGGGTAGTCTGCCCCAACGATTCCTGCAACTTGCTCTTCGACAACGGGCTGTCCGTCTTCCATCACAATCAGAGCGTCATTCTCGCTGGCAAATTCCTTGATGGCTTTAGGAGAAAGGGGGTATTGTGAAACTTTCAGGATGTTGGCATTGTCTCCAACATTCTCTTTCACGTAGTTATAGGCAATACCGCAAGCGATGATACCCAGCTTCTGTCCAGCAGCCTGTTCTTTCTTGTTGTAAGAAGACTTTTCTGCAGCGTCGAGCATGTCTGTTTGTTTGTCAAGCAGTTCAGCATATTTGCGACGAGCGATTGCAGGGAGAAGCACCCAACTTTCCTTTGCAATATTCAGCGGATTTTCAGCCTTGGGTTCACCTACTTCTACAGCAGCACGGCTGTGGGCGAGGCGAGTTACGACACGCAGCAGCACAGGCTCTTTCATTGCCTCCGAGAGTTCGAAAGCACTTTCAACCATATCGTAAGCCTCTTGCTGGTTAGATGGCTCAAACACTGGAATCATTGCGAATTTTCCGTAGAAACGAGAGTCTTGCTCGTTCTGGCTTGAGTGCATGGAAGGGTCGTCGGCAGCAAGAACGATGAGTCCGCCGTTTACGCCAGTGATGGCACTGTTGATGAAAGCATCTGCACACACGTTCATACCCACATGCTTCATGCAGACCAGTGCTCTTTTTCCTGCATACGACATGCCGAGTGCGGCTTCCATTGCAGTCTTTTCGTTTGTACACCAGCGGCTATGGATGCCACGTTCCTGAGCCACTTTGTTTTTCTGGATGAATTCCGTGATTTCGGTTGACGGAGTGCCTGGGTATGCGTAAACGCCAGATAGTCCCGCGTTGATAGCTCCAAGCGCAATAGCTTCGTCTCCGAGAAGTAATTGTTTCATATATATGTTGTTTTTGTTTAATTCTAATCGTATAAAAAAGATGTTCGCGCCTTGTATGAAGGCACGAAAAACATGCAAATTTAATAAAAAACAATGAGAGAGCCGCCTTTTTACTCTATTTTTCTTTTATTTAAATGGAAAAGGGTAGGTTGAAGTCGGGAAATGCTATTTTGCGGTATTGTGTGACTATATATGGCGAAGTATGGAACTTTCTCCATCTAGAAAAGGCAATGGGCGTCTACAGATACACCTACCAACAGGTTGGTGCCGTCTGTCAGAGGACTGTTGTAGTAATAGTGCTTGGGCTTATAGTTGAAAAGGTTGTCAAGTGTTGCAGTCACTCTGATGCCCTTTCCAATTTCTTGTACAGCAGACAGTTTCCACAACGTATAAGCAGGGTAGCAGACCTGATTCGTTCCTTTTGAAATGTCATAATAATCAACGAACTCAATATTCTTGACTTTGGAAAGAAAACGTCCGTTCAGAGACAGGCGTATGCCATAGTTTTTTGATACCTGTTTCTCCCAATCTAAGCGAGCAACAATGGAATGCTTGCGTGCAGGAATGTACTGGTTGTTAATGGTGTTTCCCTCTTTGTCTTTCTTGTGCCGTTCGTTGGTGTATGCATATGATAATCTTGCGCTCAGTCCATTGTTCCATCGGGCTTGCACCGCTGCTTCTCCTCCCCATACCGAATAGTTGTCAAGATTGACATAATCAAGATACAGCTGCTTGCCATCTCCTGGTAAGTAGTGGGGTATACCAGTCGTCAACTTGTTCCTCACGTCGTTGTAGCAGGCGGAAAAAGTAAAGTTATAACGGCTTTTCGTATAGTCAGCCGAGATGTTGAAATTATGGCTTGTCTCAGCTTTCAGATTGGGATTCCCTTTGATAATCCAAATGCCAACCATGTCAAAATCATAATACTTCTCCTTCAGGGCAGGTGCACGAAATCCCATTCCATACCCAAAACGGACGTTCAGGTTGTAGAGCGGCTTGTATCTTGCTGTAAATTTAGGGGTTATCTGAGAGTCATCGCTATCGGAGAAATAATCGTAGCGCATTGCTCCGACAAACTCCCACGCATCAGAGGCTATCCAGTCATACTGCACGAAAACATCTACACAGTTCTGCGATTTGTCCCCCGTCTCCAGGTAATTGTTCATCAGATAGTCATGCATGAAATCAGCCCCTGCCGTGAGTGTGCTTCCGTTGTCAAAAGTGCGGTTGTACAGTCCTCTGACGATGTTTTGTACATTGCTGTAGTCACGCACATCACGGTGTGTGATTTTGTAGAAGTCCGACTTGTCATATTGGTCGTACGAATAGGATAAATCCAGTTGCTCATTCGGGGTAATGTCCCATAAGCCCCTTAGTCCAGCGCTGAAGTCTCTGTATCGTTCTGGAGTGTCTGCTGTTCGGGTCAGTTGCCGATAGAAAAAGCCAGCTCGTCCTGTCAACTTCAGGTTCTCCGCAGGTGTATAAGTCAGTTGGTCTTTCACATTCACGGTGTGTTCTCCATATACGGTGGTCACCACTTGGGTGACTGGATTCTCTGCATTGTGTACATCGAATTCATCTGCAGAGGTATAAGTGGCGGTCAGCAGGTTTCTTAACTTTCTCCCTTTCGTGCCAAGCGATAATCCTGCTCGTTGGGCGTTATGTCGTCCCAGCCGTGCGTTTACGTTTAGCGACCAAGGTTCATTCCCTTCTTTCGTGATGATGTTGATGACCCCTCCGTTGGCGCTGCTGCCGTATAGTGCACTTGCAGCCCCTTTTACAATCTCGATGCGTTCCACATTCGCCATGTTCAGCCTCGTGAAGTCCACGTCGTCCATTGCCTCTCCTGCCATGCGCTCGCCATTCACGAGAAAAAGAATGCCCTGTCCGCCAAATCCGTTGAGGTTCATGTGTTTCCTTTGGTTCATTGCATATGAGAACTCCACGCCCGGTATCTCCTGCTGCAGCAAGTCCTCTATGTTGGTTGCATCCGTCCTCTCTATGTCTGTCGCTGTGATGACTCGGGTCTGTATGGGAGCATCCTTCAGCAATTTAGGTGTCCGAGTACCTGTTACAACCACATCACTTAAGTGGAATATAGAGTCCGCCGTCTGTGCATGGCACAAAGCAACAGCTCCTGCTAATAGGAAGGACAGCATGGATTTGTTGAAATGTGGAAAAAGCATAGGGAGTCTTGACTTTATTTTTTAATAAGAACCTGTATTTTTTAATAAGGATACTTGTAGTTGATGGTCAGAAAGCACTTTTTCCCTGCCGTATTCTGGTAATTCTCCAGCTGGAGTGCAGCGCAGGTGCCATTTTTCAGTTTGAGGACAAACACATGGCTGTTAAGCGTGAAGACAGGAGGAACGGGCGGTATATGCACCTTCAGCCATGCCGAGAGCACTTGGTTGACATGGATGCCTTGATTGCCTATTAGTCCTTGCAGCATGCGGTCCTGCACCGTCCATACGTCTTTCTCGTTCCATGCGTCCTCTGTGAAAGCGGCATTCTTGAAGGCTTCGCTGCTTTCGGGCAAATCGCTCATCGACGTGTAAGGTGTCTCATACACGCTGCCGCCATTGGTCCGTACGTTGTTTCTGTGTATGGCAATGCTCCAGGCAACAGGCTCTTCTTGTCTCTTTGTGGGTGTGAAACTGCGAAACTCGTGATTGGAAATGCCTGCTCCGAACACATCATACCAATAGGTGTAGATACCGCTCTTTCCTTCGCTTTCAATAGCTTCTGTAGGAATGGCATACGTTACAACTGCGCTAGAGGGATTGTACAGGCTGTTGCTTTGCAGACTGTCGGCTATCGCTTCAAAATCAATGTAATGCCATTCGGTCCAGCTGGAGGCGTCAATGTACAGCTGCTCCTTTCCCGCACCCTCTTCTTCAAGGGGCGCGTCATAGATGTCGTCAAACAAGCCTTCGCAGGAAGCGAGCAGCAGCAGCGACAAAGCTAAAGAAAGTTGCCTCATTTCATCACCTTCTTCTCAAATGTGGCAACGATAGGGAAAGGCATTTTCCCGAGCTGGAAACTGTTTTCTACCTTGATACCTCCACCTGGAACTGGTTCCAGAACGATTTGGCTGTTGGGGGCAAAGCTGTACAGCTGGTCCATGGTTGGCGGATTGATTTCTTTCCCGTTTTCATCCACGTTCACAGCCTTGAAGTGCTGGGCAAGCCCGTCTTCTCCATAAACATGGTGGAACGTCTCTGTTTTTTTGTCGTAAGCGATATTGCTGATGGTGTATGCGCCCAGTGTGAGGTTGCCCATGATCGTGTTGTTGAGTTTGTATTCAGGTACTTCGATGGTGATGGTGCTGTCGGGGTTAGCCTTGATGGTATAGGCCATATTCGCCGTGTAGGTGTAAGCGCCCCCCACAACAACAGTGTTTGTTCCGCTATAAGTTCCCGCCACAACATCCGCCATCGAAGCCTCGCCTGCGTGGAAGTAGATGGTGCATCCCTTCATCACGCTGGGAATTTCAATGACTGGTGCCAATGTGGTTCCTTTCAAGATGGCAGGGTTAGTGCCGTTGTAGTTCATATAGTTGAACTTGATGTTGCCTGTGCCTTGCAGATTCTCGCCAAACTGCACGTAGCCAAACTGAGCATCTCCCCAGACAGGGTCAGAAAACTTCACGATATATTGGTCGCCAGCAGTCCAGACGCTGAACTTGGCGTCGTTGCCGTAATAGGTCTTGCCAAAATATTGGGATGAAACATAAATGTAGCCAGTAAACTCGTGGAAGAGGACTGTGTCCACGCCATCGCCTTCGCCACCGTCTCCGTTGTCGTCACTGCACGCTGTGATGAGGCAGAGCCCAATCATCATCAGGGCAAAATACTTTAATGCTTTCATTCTTCTTTAATTTATTTAGTGATTATTCATTCTTCTCATTTGGTGAAGAGCCTGTTTTCCTATAGCAATCCTTTCTCTTCGGATTCATGGGGAACCATCCCTTTTCCACTCTCTTCTTCTGCTCAAACAGTTCCAAGATGCTCCAAAGACACGAACAACCTACAACGCCAAGCACAGGGCTGACGATGTCATTCTCCGTGAAGAGCGAAGCCGCGACAAACGCCATGCCTGCCGCAAGGAATGCCCACCAGCAACGAGTGCCGCCATAATATTCCGCTTTAATCACAATAGGGTGAAAAGCTCCTATGGCGAGAAAGGTTGCAGCTGCAATAATCAGTCCTGAAAAGTTCATGTGCCGTATGTGCTTGAAGTTGTTAGAACTTAAATGCGCTGCAAAGTTACGGTTTTTTGTTTGATCTCACAATCCTTATTTGTGAGGATTTGAAAAGACTGCCTCGTGCAGTAGCTCGATAAGACGTGGTACAGCGTACTTGTCCAGCTCAGTTTCGTCTATCCAGATATAGCCCTCAGGCAAGGTAGGAAATGCTTCTGTCTCCAGCAGATAGAAGTCGGCAAGCAGAATGCGGTGGGTAAGGACGTGCTTCACATCTTTGCGGAGCAGCTTCGCCCCAGCTAGCATCCCGCATTCCTCAGCCAGCACAGGCTCCCACAACCCCTGCCAGATGTCTCCAGCCGCCCTCTTCCGTATGGCCGTCTTGCCTTGGCAACGTATATACATATAGGTGAAGCGGCGTGTCTGTATGGTCAGCTTCTTTTCCTTTACAGGAAGTTCGCCAACCCGTCCGCTTCGAAATGCCTCGCAGGATTCCTGCAGAGGGCAGAGCACGCATTTAGGGGAGGTCGGAGTGCACTGAATCGCCCCGAAGTCCATCATCGCCTGATTGAATGAGGCTGGCTGGTCAACTGGTAGCAGCGATTGTGCCAGTTCTGTGAAAAGCCTCTTGCCCTGCGTCGTGTTGATAGGAGTGTCTATGCCGTAATGGCGTGCCAGCACACGATACACATTACCATCCACCACAGCCGCGGGCAGTCCGAATGCTATGGAGCCAATGGCGGCAGCTGTATAGTCGCCAACGCCTTTCAACTTCTTGATACCGTCTAAAGTGTTAGGGAACGATCCGTTTGCCGCAATCTGTTGTGCGGCTGCATGCAGATTGCGTGCGCGACTGTAATAGCCAAGCCCTTGCCACTCGCGCAGCACTTCGTCTTCGCTCGCCGTAGCCAAGTCTTCCACTCGCGGCCAACGTCGCACGAAGCGCAGCCAGTAGTCCATGCCCTGCTGAATGCGAGTCTGTTGCAGAATGACCTCGCTCAGCCAGATGGCATACGCATCTTTCGTGTGCCGCCAAGGCAAGTCGCGCCCGTTGAGGGCAAACCAGTTGAGTAGGGTTGTGCTGAACATATTACAAAGGTAGCAAAGAACTAGGACTTAATAAAACGAGAAGAGAAAAATTGTTGGTTGCGTGGTGGCATTTTGGCATAAAAGGAACATTTTCTTTCCTTTTTTACTCTTTTCTTCACCCTTTTTGCTACCTTTGCGTATCCAATCTTTGTGCACCATGCCACATTTTGAGATAGCAATTGTCGACACAAACATTCTGACCGCCCTGGGGTTGCAGCCCATCCTGACCGACATCATCCCGATAGCGGAGGTACGCCTCTTTATCTCCTTCGAAGAGTTGCAAGCAGCCGACCACGGGCAGTTTGTGCATTACTTCGTGGCATCGCGTATCTACTTCGAACACACATCTTTTTTCCGTGAGAATGCCAAACGCTCCATCGTGCTCGTCAATGGCGACCTGCAGATAGCAGGAGTGCCTACCCTGAACGTCTGTCAGGACGAGAAAGCGCTCGTCAAATCCATCCTCTCCCTACACAGCCATGGGCACAGGCAGCAGTCCCATGCCCATCATCCTCCCCGTGCGGAAGCCGAGCTCCAGCATCCAGCTGGTGCTGCAGGAAAGCCCCTGCTCTCTCCGCGCGAGGCAGAGGTGCTCGTGCTGCTGGCCAAGGGACTCATCAACAAGGAGATTGCAGATACGCTCAACATCGGGCTCACCACCGTCATCACCCATCGCAAGAACATCATGGAGAAGCTGAAAGCGCGCTCCCTGGCCGAAGTCATCATCTATGCAGTCATGAACGGACTCGTCGATGTGGGAGAAATCTAGATCCGTGTGCGGCGACAGCGGACAGCAAACAGAAACAGCTCCATCGTTGCATGGTCATAACATCTCAAAACCGTACATCTGCAAAACGAATGCCCGCTTTAACGAAACTAGCACAATAAAAATTCTATTATTTTTTTAGTCGATATTTGTTTTTTAAGGGGGATGACAAAATTCCACGTGCTTACATAGTGTGTACGTAGGCGTAGCCGTCGGGTACGAAAAGGCGCACCCCTCGGGTTCGTGATGGCGGACCCGAGGGGTGCGTTTGTTATTGGTACGTAGGGATAAATGGTTATCGGGAGTGGAATCTTTGTTCTACCAATTTCTTGTTGTAGGTTTTCTTCCCGTTTTTCCAGCTTTTGAGAATCTCCCAATCTCGAGGGAGGAAATAGATACCTTGGTTCTCACTAATAAAAAAATAGTACGTGGTATTCTTGCCTATTCTGTCCTTCTTAAGATTGATACGGAAGTATTTTTTTGATTGGTCGTAATCATTACCAATAGAGAGGATATAGGCATAACTGCGGTCGTCGTAAAATCCAGCATTCGCATACATGTCGTACTGAACGTCAGGATGCTTATCTAAATGTATCCATGTGGAGTCAATGATTTCACGAATGATTTTGTTTGCTAAGTCTATTGATTCCATAGAATAAATCAATACTTTTTGTTTAGAGATATTGCAGGAAAGATTGCTTCCGCTTTCCAATTCTTCTATTTTGAGATGGTAGGTGCTGTCTTTGGATATATATAGTTCTTGTTTTTCTATTCCTTCCTTTTGGAATATCTTCTTGAGCGTTTTCCAATATGCTTTTGAGTCGATGTAGCCGTCGTATGATTGGTTGATGTTAATACTGTCAGGGGAATATGTGTAAGTGAAATTGCCATAACGAAAGAATTTGTGAGGAGAGACAGCACTTTGTGTTGAATCTGAAGTATATTGAAACATAGCTGATTCTGTTACATCGGAAAAATATATATTTCTTTTATTTATTTGTCCTGTATACTTATTCTTAACCTTCTTGTTTCTGTTTTTTTTGTATTCTAATGCTAATGAATATACAATGCTGTCTTTCCCATTTTGATGATATTCCCACATGTAATTCTCTTGGCTGCTGTCAGCCAGCACCTTGAATGCTTGTTGGATTGAGTCCAGCAGAACGCTCATCTTAAGATTTTGATTAGCATTTATGCTGTCCATTTCTTGATTTCTTTTGTCAACCTTTTTGTCAACCTTTTCATTTCCAGTTAAAGTGAATCTTGTTATGTTGCTTTGAATAATTAAACGGAAACGGATGATTTTTTCACGTTGCCCACTAACGGTTGTATAAATAGTATCGACATGTACTCCCAATGAATCGGCGTAATTCAAAAGATTTCCAATCGTAGGGTTGATATATGTGCGTAACTTTATGTTGTCTTGTGCGGAAACACTCAGGGTGAGCAATGCGGCACAAAGTGTGATTATTATTTTTTTCATATATCGTTGGTAGAATAAGAGTTAGTTTCTGTAGTATTCAATTTTCCCGTTAACCCAGCTTTTCATGTTTTGCCAGCCTCTCGGCAGAGAGAGTGTGCCTGTGGCATTGAATATCATGATGTAGTGCGTGTCCGTTTCTTCCGAATGCAGGTGGAATATGCAGTATTCTTGGTTGGAGGAAAGGGTGCTGCAGAATAAAATCTGTTTTTTTTGTTCTGGTTTCCAGTGGTTTGTTTGAGGATTCTCGTCAATGAACTGGTTGATAGCGTGATTGAGCTGTTTGAGCACGTCATCTGCTTGTTCTTTCGACTGTATGGTGTAGATTGTTCCTTGGATTTCGTCAGTGGCGGAATTTGTTTTAGTAAAATGGACAAAGTCGTAGGTGGTACCCTTGACGGTATGATCGTTATACAGGTAGAATTTATGGCTCTTGATACCTTTCTGGGTTAATACAGGTCTGAGGTATGTCTCCATTTTTAGTGTGTCGAGACAATGATTCTGGAAGGTGTCTCCATTTTCAAGGCAATATTCAAAAAAATAGACTCCTTTGTTTTGAAGCTCGTTACCCTTTTCTGGCAATGATACGTATTTTATGCTGTCTGGCCTGTAGAAGAATCTGAAAGTTTCTTTTCCTGCAGGATTATCCAGTGTGAGGATATACATCAAGGTGTCT
>CAJGCU010000075.1 GCA_904501945.1 uncultured Bacteroidaceae bacterium | reverse complement strand
GAAGCCGACACCTGCCTACAATTTGGTAGGCCTGCGTGTTGGCGACGATCATCATGACATCATGATTCGGAATGGGCGAAAGATGCTCGTAAAATAAATAGGAAGAGCCGTAGAAGGCTTTTAACGTTTCCCCTTTTTGGCATTCCGTGCGAAAGCGAATAGTTCTAAAGGCAAGTGGCAGTAGCCGTCGGGGTTCCTGTCAAGGTAGTCCTGATGGTATTCTTCTGCTGGGTAGAAACAGTCCAATGGCTCAACTTCTACAGCGATAGGCTGATTCAGTTCTTTCTGCTGCTCGGCAAATACTTTCTTGATGACGGGAAGGTCTTCTTCCGAAGTGTAGTACACGCCAGTCCTGTAGCGTGTGCCCTCATCGTGCCCCTGCTTGTTGAGGCTGGTCGGGTCGATGGCCTTGAAGAACATCTGCAGCAGAAACTCCAAATCTACGATGGTATCATCATACTCGACGCGTACCGTCTCCGCATGCCCAGTCGTGTCGGTATAAACTTCTTCATACGTGGGAACTGCAGTCTGCCCATTAGCGAATCCCACTTCTGTGTTTATTACACCCTCTATCTGCTTGAAATAATGCTCGGTGCCCCAAAAGCATCCGCCTGCTAAGAATATGTCTTTTGTCATGATTCAGAATGTTTTTTTTTGCAAAAATACGAAGTTTTTTCTGTTTTGTGGTCAAAAAATAGCAGAAACCATTTGTAAGGAGGAAATTATTGTGTGACTTTGCCATGCCAAACACCTTGTCGGAAAATGGAAGCGTTATGCTTTTTCTTGCAAGCTGAAACCTGAGAATATTTCATTATTGCGAATTTTGAGAAGCCTTGTGTGCCACAAATCATGTTCAAATAACAGAAGAGGATATTGCGGCTTGCATTGTTTTGAGTTCGATATAACAAAGATATGTTTTTGTAGTACCTCGCTAAGCGACTCTTTATATTGAACAAACGTTTTTGATAACGCATCGTACCCCTCGAGTACGGCATGGTGCACCCATCGGGTATGCTTTTTGTGCTCTTTCCCCTCCAAAATACCAAATCGTTGATACTCAGACATGCTGCCCGTGTCGGAAATAATAGGCACAGGGTGTTCGTGTTATTGTGTACACGGTGTCTGAAACCTTGTCTGCACGGTGTGCGTTTGCAGCCACTTGCCCAGCCCTCCTTGAAAAGAAAAGAGGCACAAGGTGAAAATGCCCTGTGCCTCCATGCTTGAGGTGTGTGTGGTATGTTCGTAGCCGAAGATGCTTGTCGTATAATTAGAAGTCTTCGTTCTCTGTGCGTGCTATAATCTCGTTCTGCAGTTGTTCGGTCATGTCGTTAAAGTAGTCGGAGTAGCCAGCTACGCGAACGAGCAAATCCTTGTAGTTCTCGGGTTGCTTCTGGGCGTCGAGGAGTGTCTGTGTGTCCACGATGTTGAACTGGATGTGGTGTCCGCCCATGTTGAAGTAAGCGCGGATGAGAGAGACCAGTTTCTTGAGGTCTTCATCGCGCTTGAGGAGCGAGGGCACGAAGCGTACGTTGAGCAGCGTTCCGCCTGATTTTGTCTGGTCGAGCTTGCCAAGCGACTTGATGACAGAAGTAGGTCCGTTGGTGTCTGCTCCATGTGCAGGCGAAGTGCCGTCGCTGATGGCGAACTTGGCCAGACGGCCATTGACGGAGGCGCCACAGACGGAACCGAAGTAGTTGTGGCAGGTGGTTGAAAGCATGTTGAGCTGTGTCTTGCCGCCACGGGTGTTTGGGTGTCCCTCGATGGCATTGACGAGGTCGTCGTAAACCTTCACGGCAATGCTGTCTGCGTAGTCATCGTCATTACCGAAGAAAGGTGTGCGATTGATGATGAACTGGCGCATTTTCTCGTTGCCTTCGAAGTTTTGGCTGACGGCGTCGAGTATTTCGTCCATGGTGAACTTCTTATCCTCGAAGACATGCTTCTTGAGCGTGGAGAGGCAGTCGGTAATGGTGCCAAGACCCGTACATTGGATGTAGGTGGTGTTGTAGCGTGCACCGCCGCTGTAGTAGTCTTGTCCTCGCTTGATGCAGTCGTCGATGAAAAGCGAAAGGAAAGTGGCTGGCGCATAGAGCGAGAACATGCGTTCGATGTAATTGTTGACAGCCAGCTTCATGTTGACGAAATGCACCATTTGCTTGTGGTATGCCTCGTACAGTTCCTCATAGGTTTTGAAGTTGCGTGGATCGCCTGTTTCGAGACCAAGTTTCTTGCCAGTTACGGGGTCAATACCATTGTTGAGCGTGATTTCGAAGATTTTTGGCGTATTAAGATAGCCTGTGAGAATGTATGCTTCTTTGCCAAATGCACCAACCTCAATACAGCCAGAACAGCCGCCTTCGTTGGCGTCTTCTTGTGTCTTTCCTTGACGTACAAGCTCTTTGGTGTAGGTGTCGGGATTGAAACAAGAAGGGTATCCGTGGCCTTGTCGGATGACTCTTGCTCCTGCCATTACGAAGTCATCTGGAGTTACTTTGGATACATGGATGGAGAGTCCAGGCTGCAGTTCATGCAGTTCTTCCTGTACTTCAAGAATGACGTATGAGAGTTCGTTTACGGCATCGTTTCCGTACTTGTCAATTCCGCCGATGTTGATATTGGTAAAATCGTTGTATGTTCCTGATTCCAATGCGGTGATGCCGACTTTTGGAGGCGCTGGCTGGTTGTTGAACTTAATCCAGAAGCAGGATATGAGTTCTTTTGCCTTTTCGCGAGTCATGGTGCCTTCTTCAAGGCCTTTCTGGTAGAATGGGTACAAGTGCTGGTCTATGTGTCCAGGATTCATGCAGTCCCATCCGTTCAGTTCGGTTACAGTGCCGAGATGTACGAACCAATACATCTGTATGGCTTCCTGCATATCGCGTGGTGCATGAGCAGGAACCCAGCGACATACGTCGGCTATTTTCAGAAGTTCTGCCTTGCGTTGTGGGTCTGTAGTTTCTGCTGCCATTTTCTCTGCTAAGTCGGCATGTCGTTCTGCAAAAATAATGGCGGCATCGCAGCTGATGTCCATAGCCTGAAGTTCCTGCTGCTTGTCTGTTGCTTCAGGGTCATTGATGAAGTCAAGTTCGGCGATGGTCTTGGCAATGAGCGCCTTGCAGTCTAACAAGCCTCGCTGGTACATCTTGCCGTCCATAGATGTGTGACCTCCGGCTCGCTGTTCCATGAACTCGGTGAAAACACCTGCATGGTATGCCTCTTCCCAATCTTTGCTGACATGGCTGAAGATACGTTCGCGCTGAGTGCGCCCTTCCCAGTAAGGAATGACTTCGCGCTCGTAGGTGTCGATGTCTTCTTGTGAGATGCGGTAGGGCTGGAGTTCACGCGTGTTGAGTGTGTGCAAATCCTCTACTGTGTGGCAGGTGAGTTCAGGGAAGGTCGGTACGGCTTTGGGCTTGGGACCTCGTTCGCCGACAATCAGTTCGTCCTCACCGATATAGATGGTCTTTTTCTTGCAAATTTCATAGAAATTCTTGGCACGGAGAATGCAGTTAGGCATCTTTCCGTAGTTTTCCTTATAGAAGGCGGTTTCGATAAGTGCGCGTTCTATTGTCAGTGTTGGTTCTGTCTCAACGCTTTGTTGACGCAGACGCTTGATGCGATCGTTCATTCCTCCTTCATTTTCAGGATATTGTAAGGCATAATTCATTTTGCTGTGCGGAGCACGCATGGCGATAGTTTTTCCCATAATATAACTCTGAATAAATAATCGTTTAAGTGTAAGTTAAGCCCACGATGTGGCTGTGGGTGCAAAGGTAATAAATTAATTGATAAATATGTGTGGTGATATGTCGTTTTTTTAATCTTTTGACATTTGTTTGAGAATAGGTGTGATGGCAGCAAGGCATATAGCTGCAACGCCCGACATGATGACAAACACCATGAAGAAATCGTACAAAGAACTGATTTCGAATCCTAAAAGCGTCTTTGTTGTTCCGTCGGGGTAGAGTGTGGCGAGTCGGCCTGCCAGCATGTTGCTGATGGCAGTTGACATAAACCAAATGCCCATCATTAAGCTTGCCAGATGTTTGGGGGATAGCTTGCTTACCAGTGACAGACCGATGGGGGACAGACTCAATTCTCCAAGTGTGTGGATGAAGTACAGCCCTGTGAGCCATATTATGCTGACTTTCATGCCTGGTTCGACATCTTTCACCCCGTATGCGATGAATAAATAACCTAATGAAAGGAAGGCCAGTCCTATGGCCTGTTTCATGGTAGATGAAGGTTCTTTTCCAAAGCGTCCTAAAGTTTCCCATATCAGTGACATGACTGGTGCAAGGAGCACAACAAAGATGGCAGGGAAGGACTGAAAGTAGCTGGTTGGCATCTCCCACCCGAAAATGTGGCGGTCGGTCTGCTGATCGGCGAAATAGGTGAGCGACACACCTGCCTGTTCGTAGGCAGCCCAAAAGAAAATGACGAATAAGGCGATGATGAAAATGACCGCAATGTGTTGCTTTTCTTTTCGCGTTAGAGGCTCTTGAGGCTTTGCTGCTACTTTCCCTGCTTCTGTGCTGGACGAAAGTGCAGGAGGAAGTCCTATAGCTTCTCCTCTAAAATTGACTAAATATTTGTTTTGCAGTAAGTGGAAAATGACAATGGATAGCAGCATCATGATACAAGCACACAGGAAAGCCCATTTGAAACGAGTGGGGTTCAAGTAGTCGCCTTCAAAGATGCCGCATACCAGAGGACCTAATGTGGCTCCAATGTTGATGCCCATGTAGAAGATGGTGAAAGCCGTGTCCTTTCGCTTGTCGTCGGGCTTGTAAAGGTTTCCGACCATGGTGGAAATGTTGGGCTTGAAGAAACCATTGCCTAAAATTAGGAAAAAGAGTCCGCCCATCATCAAAATAATAGTCAGCTGGTTGTCGATAGAAGGATCTATCATTCCTTCAGGCTCGTGGATTGCAGGTTGTACAAAGCATGCGCTGAGGAACATGAGAAATTGTCCGAGCGCCATCAGCAAGCCGCCAACCACGATGCTTCGTCGGTTGCCCCAGTAGCGGTCGGCGATATATCCGCCAAACAACGGCGTGAGGTACACCAGTCCTGTGTAGTAGCCATATATCTCGCTAGCTGCATCCATCGTGAAGAGTGCAGCTATCATGTAGAGTGTGAACACGGCTCTCATGCCGTAATAGGAGAATCTTTCTGCCATTTCTGTGACAAACAGCAGGTAAAGCCCTTTGGGGTGTCCTTGTTTTGCCATGTATATTCGATTTTTAGGTTTTGTGGCTACAAAGTTAACGAAAACTATGGATAAAACAAATTTTTTGTTATGCTATACTATTCACCATGTGCATAATATATGGATTCAAGATGCATCATGCACTATAACAGAAATCGAAGTACTTGGGATGAGAAAAATGTATGGATTTTTCGGTATTCAAATCAAAAAGACTTTGAACTTATTCTTTTTATGTAGAATCTTTGGCAAAATGTGAAAAAAGAGATAACTTTGTCCGTGAATTTAATGAAAAATTTAATGAAAAATTTATTTCTTTGTGTTTGCTTGAGTTTTTATGCGTTGTGCATGAAGGCTCAAAATACAACATTGGAACTTCATATTACGGGATTGGAAGATGGCACACAGATGTCATTGATTCTTGCAGGGACTTATTCTCAGGCTGTGCCGATTCAAACGGTTCCCCTCAAAGATGGCAAGGCTGTTTTCGCATTCGACAGTGATGGTCCTCGTGGCTATATCGTGTTGGGCGAAAAGGTTACGGCAGATGTGATAGAGTTGGCACTCGACAAGGACGATAAAGCTGAATTCTGGGCTACGGCGGAGGATAAGATGCTTCCCAGTGGTGTGCAAGGCAAGGTGTTTGGGAATTTTGCGATGAAAGGATCGGATACTTGCATTAAGTTTTATAAGGAACGTCCTGATAGAGAGGCTGTGGATGCGGCATACGTTAAGTATAGGACAGAAAATAAGGAGATTTTGGAAAAACTGGCAAAAATAGACCGACGCCAGAATCCAGAAGCTTATCAGGCTCTTATGGCAACCACTGAATACCAGAAACTAGCACGGGATGAGAAAGAACTCATTGCCTCAATAAATTCAACAGATGCGGCAATCAAGAGTACGATCTTGAAAAACAAGGATAACTGGATGGGACCATATTTCTTGCTGACAAGCTACAATGGATTGAGCGCGGAGAATAAGCCTGACTATGACCAGTTTTCTGAAGAAGTGAAAAACTCGTTTTATGGGCAGATTGTAAAGAAACAGGTGACTCCCATCGCTCAAGGCGATCCTCTGCCCGATTTTGAGTTTACAGATAAGGCAACAGGGAAGAAGACAAGCCTTTATGAGGTGTGCAAGCAAAACAAGTATGTGCTTATAGACATTTGGGCATCATGGTGTGGCCCTTGTCGCAGAGAAATTCCTAATTTCAAGGCTCAATACGAACTGTATAAAGATAAGGGTTTCCAGATTATAGGTATTTCTGGAGATGATAAAGAGACTGATTGGCTGAAGGCATTGGACGAGGAGCAACTTCCATGGTTAAATGACATTGATGCAACAAAGTTTATCTGTAACCTTTATAAGATACAGTTTTTTCCGACGGTCTATCTTGTTGACAACGAGGCTCGTGTGGTTGCTCTTAATCAAGAGGTTCGCGGTGAAGCTTTAAGAACGAAATTAGCAGAACTATTCAAATAAAATAATGGGCAGAAATGTCTGTAATAGGGCATTCTACCAATGATAAAATAGATATTATGGCATTAAAAACACTCATTATAGGAAGCGGTCCTGCAGGTTATACCGCAGCAATATATGCTTCGAGAAGTTCCTTGAGTCCTGTACTTTATGAAGGATTGCAGCCAGGAGGACAGCTGACTCAGACAACGGAAATTGAGAATTTTCCGGGTTATCCTGATGGTACGACAGGCCAGGAACTGATGGATGATCTCAGAACTCAGGCAGAACGACTTGGGACGGAAATTCGTGAGGGCATTATAACCAAGGTGAATTTTTCTAAGGATGGTTCAGCACCTCATCAAGTGATTACAGATGATGGTACGGTTTTGGAAGCCCATACGCTGATTATTTCTACGGGAGCTTCTGCTAAATATTTGGGGTTGGCAGATGAACAGAAGTATGCAGGGATGGGCGTTTCTGCCTGTGCCACTTGTGACGGCTTTTTCTATCGCAAGAAGGTGGTGGCTGTCGTTGGTGGCGGCGACACGGCCTGCGAAGAAGCGCAGTATTTGTCTCGTTTGGCGAAGAAAGTCTATCTGATTGTGCGTCGTGACGTGTTGCGTGCAAGTGATGCTATGCAGCAGAAAGTCAAAGAGGCTGAGAACATAGAAATACTTTGGAATACTCAAACCGAAGGACTATTTGGTGAGAATGGTGTGGAGGGTGCACATTTGGTTGAAAACAAGGGAACTGCAAATGAGCGACGTTATGATTTGCCAATTGATGGTTTCTTTTTGGCCATTGGTCATCACCCCAACAGCGAGGTGTTCCGTCCTGATGTGGAAGTGGATGAACAAGGCTACATTAAAGTGCAGCATCCTACATCTGCAACCAATGTGCCAGGTGTGTTTGCAGCGGGCGATGTAGCTGACCCAATCTATCGTCAGGCTATTAGTGCTGCTGGCAGTGGCTGCCATGCAGCTATTGATGCATTGCATTATTTACAAGATAATGGTTTAGTATGAGACGTCTTTTATTTTTTATCCTAACTTTATGCTGTTTTGGCTTGGTGAATGCTCAGATGCCTAAGCCAGTAACAATTTCCTCGTCAATCAAGGAGGTTTCGCCAACAGAAGCAGTCATTACATTTGTTGCTTCTATCGAACATGGGTGGCACATGTATAGCACTCAAGTGGTTCCCGATGGGCCAACTCCGACAACGATTCATGTGGAAAGCATGTCGGGAGCAGAATTATCAGGTGTATTGAAACCTGTGGCAGAGCCCGTTAAACATTTTGAAGAGATGTTTGATGCGGATGTGTATTACTTTGAGAATACAGCTACCTATACCCCGAAAATCAATCTTTTAGGTGGTAAATATGAAATAACAGGCTATCTCGAATATGGAGCTTGCGACAATCAGAATTGTATTCCTCCAACTGCGGCTGAATTCAGTTTCAGTGGCGAGGTTGTAAAAAAGTCTAAAATGAAAGAGACTGTGCCTGCTGTTCCCGTAGAAACTGTTTCTGAACAGGATGAGAAAGAAGGGGTTGCAATGGAAATTGTTGCTGTTGAGGAAATGGTTGAGGATTCGTCTTCCGTTGTTGAAACTGTGGCAGAAAGCGGTATTTGGAGTCCTGTAATAGACAAATTAAGTGCATTTGACCAAGGTGGCAATAGCGACACCGCAGGGTCTTCGCTTTGGAGGATTTTCCTTCTAGGATTGATTGGCGGTCTTGTTGCGCTGGTCACTCCTTGTGTCTGGCCGATTATTCCAATGACCGTATCTTTCTTCTTGAAAAAAGGAACAACCAAGAAATCTACTCCAGAAGAAGTAGCAGCTGCTAAGAAACGTGGTCTTCGCGATGCCGTACTTTATGGCATTAGCATTGTGGTTATCTACGTTGCTCTGGGACTCCTTATCACAGCATTCTTTGGCGCTTCTGCACTTAATGACCTTGCAACCAATGCGGTATTCAACATCATATTCTTCTTGATGCTGGTGATTTTTGGTATCTCTTTTATCGGAGGTTTTGAGATAACCCTTCCATCTAAATGGAATACCGCAGTGGACAGCAAGGCAAGCAGTACAACTGGATTGCTCAGCATTTTCTTGATGGCATTTACCTTGGTACTAGTTAGTTTCTCTTGTACGGGTCCTATCATTGGCTTCTTGCTGGTGCAGGTCGTAACTTCCAGCATTGTTGCTCCTGTAGTAGGAATGTTGGGCTTTGCAATAGCATTAGCATTGCCGTTTACGCTGTTCGCTCTTTTCCCTCAGATGCTTAATTCTGTGCCGAAAAGCGGTAACTGGATGAATGTGGTGAAGGTGACGCTTGGTTTTGTTGAACTTGCCTTTGCCCTCAAGTTCTTATCGGTGGCAGATTTGGCCTATGGATGGGGATTGCTTGATCGCGAAGTGTTCCTCTCTCTCTGGATTGTGCTTGCTGCCCTGCTTGGTGCATACCTGATGGGATGGATTCGTTTCCCTCATGATGAAGATGAATATGATGAGGAGGGAAATGTTGTGGTCAATCCACGAACCTCTATCCCTCGTTTCTTTATGGCGTTAATTTCGTTTGCTTTCGCCATTTATATGTTGCCAGGCTTGTGGGGAGCACCGCTGAAGGCGGTTAGTGCTTTCGCGCCGCCAATGAAGACGCAGGATTTCAATTTGGCTCCAGAACATGAGGTAAAACCAATGTTCTCTGATTATGAGGAAGGGATGGCTTATGCTAAGAAACATCGTCTTCCTGTAATGGTGGACTTTACAGGATATGGCTGTGTTAACTGCCGTAAGATGGAGGCTGCTGTATTTAGCGATTTTGAAATTGCTGGCATTATGAGAGAAAGGTACGTGCTTATCCAGCTCTATGTGGACGATAAGACGAAACTCCCAGAACCCGTTGTGGTTGACGATAATGGTACAGAACGTAAATTGCGTACTGTTGGCGACAAATGGAGTTTCCTCCAGTCCAGTAAGTTCGGAGCAACAGCACAGCCTTTCTATGTGCTTCTTGATAATGAGGGCTATCCTTTGGAGAAAAGTTACTCTTACGATGAAGATGTTCAGAAGTTCCTTTCTTGGCTCAATAGCGGTTTGGAACGATATGAAGTAAGGAAATAAAACAGTGGCTTAAAGTAGCGCGTTCTGCTTTAAGCCTCATTTTTATATATTATAATATGTATTTGAATCAGAATCTCTATGTCGCACATTCAGCCAATGGACCAATTCATTTGGTCGGGAAAATGTGTAATCGCCATGGCCTCATAGCAGGCGCTACGGGTACGGGAAAAACGGTGACATTGCAAGTTTTAGCTGAGACATTCAGTCAAGCAGGAGTACCTTGTTTCATGGCGGACATGAAAGGTGACCTATCGGGTATCTCTCAGCCGGGTAAGTCATCATCCTTTATTGAAAAGCGACAAGTTGAATTTGGCATCTCCAATCCTGAGTATCAGGCATGTCCAGTCCGTTTCTTTGATGTGTTTGGCGAACAGGGATTCCCCATGCGTACCACTGTGTCGGCTATGGGGCCACAGTTGCTGAGCCGTTTGATGGGGCTCAATGACACTCAGAGCGGCGTGCTGAATATTGTTTTCCGTATTGCAGATGATAAAGAGCTTTTGCTCATCGACTTGAAAGACCTGCGTGTCATGCTGGATTTTGTCGGGAAAAATGCTTCACTTTTCACAACCGAGTATGGCAACATCTCCTCGGCTTCTGTGGGAGCCATTCAGAGAGCCATCTTGGCTTTGGAGAGTGAAGGTGGTGATTTGTTCTTCGGAGAGCCGGCCTTTGATGTGGAAGACCTTATTGACGTTCAGGACGGCAAGGGAGTGATGAGCGTGCTTGCAGCCGATAAACTTATGCTCAAGCCAAAGTTGTATTCAACTTTCCTTCTTTGGCTCATGACAGAACTGTATGCTACGCTTCCAGAGGTAGGCGACCAGGAACTCCCCAAACTGGTGTTCTTCTTTGATGAGGCTCACATGCTATTCGATGATACTTCTAGGGCATTGGTTGATAAACTGGAACAAGTCGTTCGCCTCATACGTTCAAAGGGTGTAGGCGTGTACTTCATCACTCAGTCTCCAACCGATATTCCAGATGACATTCTTGGTCAGTTGGGCAATCGTGTGCAGCATGCTTTGCGTGCCTATACTCCCAAAGACCAGAAGGCTGTTCGTGCGGCAGCTCAGACATTCCGCGCCAATCCTGCTTTTGATACAGAGACGGCGATTATGGAATTGGGCACAGGTGAGGCGTTAATCTCTGTGCTCGACGAGAAAGGTGCGCCTACCGTTGTTCAGCGTGCCCGCGTTCTGTTCCCGCTCAGCCAGATAGGTGCTATTTCAGAAGGTCAGCGTCTTGACATTCAGAATGCTGCTCCCGATGAAATAAAAGAATACGCATCATTCTTTGACCGTGAAAGTGCCTATGAAGTGCTAATGGCGCAGAAAGCGCAAGAAGATATGAAAGCAGCCGAACAGCAACGGCTAGAGGAGGAAGAGAGAATGCGTGAAGAAGCGGAAAAGGCTGAGGCCGCGAGGGAAAAAGAAGCGGCCCGTCGTCGTAAGGAAGAAGAAAAAGTTGCTAAACAAAAGGAAAAATCCTCTGTTGGAGGGTGGACACGCACTATTTTTGGCACTCTTATAGGTGCCGTTATTGGATCGGTGGCAAGGGAAGTGGGCAATCAGGTAGGTAAGGCCGTTTCTGGAGGCACTTCTTCTAAACGTACATCTTCAAAACGGAAAACTTCTTCAACTCGTACCGCTTTAGGAAAAGTTGCCAAATCGGCAACGACAACCGCAACAAGAAAAGTGACAACTGAAATATTGAAAAGCATATTCAAGTGAAAAACGAGACCGACCTGCAAAAATAGGCGGTCTCGTTTTTTGCAGTTGTTATTATTTTATCGGTATCTGAATCACTGTATCCACAAATTGAGATTCTCTTGGTTCCATACTCTGTCGGTATCGGAGGTATGTAGGTGGTTGCAGCCTTGCTCTTCCATGTCGGCAAAAGCTTGGGTGAATGATTCATGGAAACGTTCGTAAGGACCGGCGTGATTCTTGCAGAGTGCCTTGGGCACAGCAGCGAGACGCTTGAATTATATGATGGCGTTGTCTATGTCTTAAGGTGCGAGTCAAGAACAATAAGGATTTCTTTGTGAAAATAGATATCTTATACTTTTCCTTGCTCGAACAGAAGTGAAAATGGCGTAAGTTTATTATCTCGTCTCTCACTATACCATTTATTGCTTGACGATTCCTTAATGTTGTCCCCTGCATTGTATTTATGTCAATTCGGTGGAAATGAAGTTTTGCGAATCAACTTAAACATAAATTTATTGTGTTGATTTTGCCAAACTGAGCCTCTGTTATATATCGCACCCGTCGGGTCCGATGTGCCGTACCCGACGGGTGCGGCATGGTGGACCCGACGGGTACGCCAAATAGGTACCT
>CAJGCU010000074.1 GCA_904501945.1 uncultured Bacteroidaceae bacterium | reverse complement strand
GTCTTTAAGGGAAAGAACTCCTTCCTTGATGTTGGCAACAATGGCTTTGAGCTTGGTCATGAGGGTGAACTTCTTCAGGATGAGCCAAATGAAGCCTATGGTGATAACGAGGCAGATGGCTGTGACTATGTAGCCTGTTGTGGTGAATTCTCGCAGCGTCTGCTCTAAATTCGTTCCTGTGTGATTGAAGAATGTATTGAAGACAGGAAATTGTGAAAGAATGACTGCTGCAGTGATGACTAGGATGAGCAGCGAGTCGATGACTCTTTCGGTTACAACGGTTCCCAATGCTTTCGTGAAGGATACGTTGTCGTACTTTGCTAGAATAGCGCAACGGGCAAACTCTCCGCTGCGTGGTATGATGAGGCTTGAAGCGTAAGAGATGAATACAGCATGGATGCAGTCTGACCAGCGTGGTTTTTCGCCGATGGGTTCGAGGGTCTGCTGCCATCTGATGCCACGGAACAATTGGGCGGTGATACCAAATACCAAAGAAAAAAGCATCCATCCCCAGTCCATTTTGTAGAGGACTGTGTTCTCAATTTCCTGAAAGTCGGTGTTGCGATACATCCACCATAGAATGCTGCCGCCTAACACAAAAGGAATGGCAATGTTGATAGCCTTTTTCAGTGTTTTATTGCTGATCATCAAAAAAGTTGTATCTTTGCATCAGAATTTGAGCAAGCAGTGCAATCTCTTTAGGGAGTGAATCCACGGAAGGGTATAATTTTGCACTTTCTTTGCTCTACAAAGGTACAAAATAATTCATAATTGATAATTCATAAATCGTATTTTTTTTTGTGAATAGCGTAAAACCAAAGAAATTCTTGGGTCAGCATTTCCTTACCGACCTCAACGTGGCTCGTCGCATTGCAGATACGGTGGATGCCTGTCCTGACATTCCTGTGCTTGAAGTAGGGCCTGGCATGGGAGTACTGACACAATATATATTAAAGAAGAATCGGGAATTTAAGGTTGTGGAGATTGACTTTGACTCTGTGCCTTATCTGCGTGAACATTTTCCAGAACTGGGCGACAATATCATAGAGGGCGACTTCCTTCAGATGAATCTGCAAACCGTTTTTGATGGGCGTCCTTTTGTTCTGACGGGCAATTATCCCTATAACATATCATCTCAGATTTTTTTCAAGATGGTGGAAAACAGAGACTTGATACCATGCTGCACGGGTATGATTCAGAAGGAAGTGGCGGAACGTATGGCTGCAGCTCCAGGCAGTAAGACGTATGGCGTACTGAGTGTGCTGATTCAGGCTTGGTATGATGTGGAATATTTGTTCACGGTGGATGAGCACGTGTTTAATCCGCCTCCTAAGGTGAAGAGTGCAGTTATCCGTATCACTCGTAATGAGAAGACTGAGCTTGGATGTGATGAGCAGCTATTCCGCCGCATCGTGAAGACGGTGTTCACTATGCGCAGAAAGATGCTGCGCAATGGCATGAAGCAGATTTTGGGCAAGGATTCTCCGATGCTGGAAGATGCATTGTTCACGAAACGTCCAGAACAGCTTTCAGTTCAGGACTATGTGGAATTGACAAAGAGGGTTGCTGTTGAATTGGGTAAATAGTTTTTTCTGAAATCCTTATTTTTCATTATATTGATTGTGAGTCGAATACAGAAATAGTCGTCAGATGCGGAAACTCACAAAAAAGGTGCTGGGAATTTATTTACTTTTCGCCCAGCACCTTTCCTTGTTTGATGAGTTCATCCTTAATCTTGAACAGCATATAGATTTGTCCAGAAAAGACTCTATTGTCATACCGCGTTCTGGCAATGTGTACAAGCTGTTTCAAAGCGGT
The DNA here is from genome assembly GCA_904501945.1 of uncultured Bacteroidaceae bacterium. Classification (GTDB taxonomy): domain Bacteria; phylum Bacteroidota; class Bacteroidia; order Bacteroidales; family Bacteroidaceae; genus Minthosoma. The sequence goes on along the minus strand of CAJGCU010000074.1, from coordinate 10,572 downwards.
GTCCAGTTCTCTGATGTGTACTCCGTTGCCTAAATCAATGTCTTGCTCCAGTTTGTGGGTGGAAAACCATTGGATGATATCTTCTATCTCTTCTTTTGTGAATGTTGGCTTGTAATCCATATATTATACTATGTGTTAGTGGGTTCTTTTCAATATGTTGACCATCTTTTTGGCTGCTTTATGGCTTGCTCCTTCACCTCCAAGTATCTGATTCATTGTTTCATACTCGTTGAGCATTTGTCGTCTTCCTTGCCCTGTTGGTAGAATGTCTCCGAGATACTTGATAATGTTGTCCACCGTCATTCTGTCGGCAACAAGTTCTTGTACAATTTCTTTTCCTGCCACTAAATTGACAAGCGATATGTATTTGACTTTCAGGATTTTTTTTCTGAGCCAAGATACGAACTTTCCTGCAGGGATGTAATAGCATACGACTTGTGGTACTCGTAGAATGGCAGTTTCGAGTGTGGCGGTTCCTGAAGTGACAAGGGCTGCTTCTGATTCTCTCAGGATGTTGTATGTCCGTCCGAAAATGATATTTGTCTCTATGTGATTGGGGATGAACTTCTTATAATAGTCGACATCTATGTTAGGAGCACCTGCGATGACAAGTTTGTAGTCCTTGAATGTGGAGGCAGCTTCAAGCATCATGCTTAGGTTATCCTTGATTTCCTGTTTGCGGCTTCCGGCTAGAATGGCAATCTGCTTTTTCTGCTGGTTCTTTGCAGGCATTTTTTTCAAGGCTTGGGCTACAGCATCAACGCAAGGATTACCCACATAATGGATAGGGAAATTTCTCTCTGCAAACCATTCTACTTCAAATGGAAGAATGGAAAACAGTTCATCCACGTCTCTCTTGATGTTCTTGATTCTGTATTCCTTCCATGCCCAAATCTTCGGACTGATGTAATAAAACACTTTGCAGATGCCTTGCGAATGCACATACTTGGCAATATCCAAGTTGAAGCCAGGATAATCTACCAAAATGACAACATCGGGACACCATTGCGCAATGTCTTTCTTGCACAAGCTCATGTTTTTCAGGATGGTAGGAAGATGTAGCAGCACTGGGATAAAACCCATATAGGCTAGTTCACGGTAGTGCTTTACTAAAGTGCCTCCCACGGAAACCATTTTGTCGCCGCCGTAGAATCGAAACTCCGCTTCAGGGTCTTCCTCCAGTATGGCAGCCATCAGGTTGGATGCGTGTAGGTCTCCCGATGCTTCTCCTGCAATAAGGTAGTATCTCATGGTCGAAAAGCGAATGAAAGGTGATTCCTGTTTCTTATTGAATATTCTTCTCAAATTGCTTCAGAAACGAATATGCCGTCATGTCAAGCTGCAAGGGCGTAACTGCTACATAGCCATTCTCGTATGCCCATGTGTCACTTTCTTCGTCGTTGATGTCATAAGGGGCATAATAGCCTGCAATCCAGTAATATTTCCCGCCCCATGGATGGTCTCGTTCCTGCCATTCTTCATGCCATTCTCCAAGTCCCATCTTGCAGATTTTCATTCCCTTAGTTTTTTCAATGTCGGGGACATTGACATTGAGGCATACACCCAAAGGGAAGCCTTCTTCCAGTGCCATCTTGATGAGTTTCTCCACCTCTTTTTCCATGTAGCTGAAGTCTGCGTCTTTAGCAGACTTTCCGCTTGAGAAGGCTATTGAAGGAACTTGCTTGATGCAGCCCTCTAAAGCAATAGACATCGTGCCCGAATAATGAGCGTTCACTGCGCAGTTGTCGCCATGGTTAATGCCGCCTAACACTAAATCTGGACGGCGTGGCAGCAGTTTTTCGAATGCCATCTTTGTACAGTCGTTCGGAGTGCCTGTGCATGACCATACCGTCAGGCTTCCCCTCGTGTCAGACCCTTCTTCATGTTTGATAAACGTATTTCTGACAGGAGAATGGCTGCTAATGCTCATGCTTGCGCCACTTCGTCCGCTATCTGGAGCAACGATGAACACATCGCCAAATTTTCTTGCCATTTCTGCAAGCTGGTTGATACCAGCCGCAGCAACTCCATCGTCGTTGCTTATAAATATGAGTTTTTCCATTTTTTCTTTATTCTTGACTACAAATTTACGGAATTCCTCTGTTATTCTAGTTCTTGAAAAAGAAAAATCACATTCAAGTGAAAAAAAAACCGATTTCTTTTTGTCAGTTTCCGAAAAACCACTACCTTTGCATCGCAATTCCGAAAGAGGGGGACTCGGTCGGTGGTTGCAGAAAGAAATTGGGATATGGTGTAATTGGCAACACAACAGATTCTGGTCCTGTTATTTATGGTTCGAGTCCATATATCCCAACGCTGTTAAGGCTTCAGATTTTCTGAAGCCTTTTTTGTTGTTTTTTTCCATCCAGCCTCGTTTTTTAATTATCAATCTATTGGATTACTTAAACGTACCCCTCGGGTCTGGTTCATCGCACCCCTCGGGTCCGACATGTCGGACCCGAGGGGTGCGATAGTATTTCCTGTGACTTTTTATTAATAGGGAATAGTAAAATATGTCTCTTGTTTTAGATGGAGATGTTGTGCAGGATGTCGAGCAGATTACGGTCTATGGCTCGATTGTCTTTGATGGCGCGTGAGAAGGGAACGTAAACAATCTCGTCATTGTCAATGCCGACCATTAGTTGCGGAGTCCCTTGAGGAGAGCCTGAATGGAGGCTGCTCCCATGCGGCTGGCAATGATGCGGTCGTGAGCGGAAGGATGTCCACCGCGTTGCAGATGTCCGAGAATGGACACGCGTACGTCAAGTTCGGGATATTGGTTTTTGACCAGTTCTGCATAGTGCAGTGCGCCTCCTGTCTGTTCGTTGGTGGCTGCTACAAGCACGATAGAGCTGCCTTTGGTCTTTCGGAATCCTTTTTGGATGAAGTGATGCAGCTGATCTTCTTCAATCTCGATTGTAGGCACGATTGCTTCTTCGGCACCTGCTGCAATGCCGCCGTTGAGGGCTAGAAAACCTGCTCCATCGCCCATCACTTCGACAAAGAAAAGGCGTTCGTGGCTTGTGGCTGTATCGCGGATTTTATCAACGGTCTGCATGATGGTGTTGAGGGCTGTATCGTAGCCGATTGTGGTATCGGTGCCGCAGAGATTGTTATCAATGGTGGCCGGGATGGCGATGCATGGATAGTCAAACTCTTGGGCAAATACTCTTGCACCATGAATGGTGCCGTCGCCTCCGATGACAATGAGTGCATCGATGCCCTCTTTGACGATGTTTTCGTAGGCTTTTTTACGTCCGTCGGCATTCATAAAGTCTTTGGATGGTGACGATTTGAGAATGGTTCCTCCTTGCTGGATGATATTGCTGACACTCTGGGTCTCGAACTCTACGATTTCACCGTCGATGAGTCCTTTGTAGCCTCTGTAAACAGCCTTGACTTTTAGTCCGTTATATATTGCTGAACGTGTGACGGCTCTGATGGCACTGTTCATGCCAGGGGCGTCATTGCCAGAAGTCACGATTCCTATGCATTTTATTTCTGCCATTGTTATAGTCTATTTTTGAAATGTTTTTGTCTGCTTGATTAGAATGTATTGATAGCGTCAATGATGTATTTTGCCATTTCGTCGGTCATGGCTGGATGTAGCGGAATGCTGAGTTCTTGTGTGGCCAGTTTTTCTGCCACAGGCATGTGGATATGGTTCCATTGTCTGTAGCATGTTTGTTTGTGGGGTGGAATGGGGTAGTGGATAAGAGTTTGTATGCCACGGCTTTCGAGATGTTGTTGCAAGGCGTCTCGCTGTGCTGTGAAGAGGGGAAAAATGTGATATACGTTGTTCTCATCTGCAAGTTGAGACGGGAGGGCTACTTTGGGATTTTCTATATATTTATAATAAGTGTGTGCTATGGCTTGCCTCCTTTGGTTATCTTCGTCAAGATGAGATAGCTTGACATCAAGCACGGCTGCTTGAATGTCGTCTAGCCGACTGTTTCTTCCTTGATATTCAGCCACATATTTTTCTTTGAATCCGTAGTTTGCTATTGAACGGATGGTTTCAGCCAGCGTATCGTTATTGGTTGTGATGGCTCCTCCATCGCCCAATGCGCCAAGATTTTTGCCTGGATAGAAACTGTGGCAGCCAATGTTGCCTAACGAACCAGTTTTGCGGTTTTGAGAATAGATGCATCCATGTGCCTGAGCATTGTCTTCGATGAGTATAAGGTTGTTGTCCTTGCAAAATGTATTGATATGCTCGTTGTAGGTGCATCGTCCATAGAGGTGTACGAGCATCAGGGCTTTCGTCTTTTTGCTAATGCTCTTTTCTAAAGCCTCGATGTCGATGTCGAGTGTCTTTTCTTTAATATCTATAAAAATAGGTTTAAGCCTATTTTCGGTAATGGCTAAAACGGTGGCTATGAATGTGTTTGCAGGGACAATGACTTCGTCGCCTTCATTCAACATATCTAGTTCGATGTATGCTCTGAGTGTCAGAGTTATGGCATCTAATCCGTTGGCAACTCCTACGCAATGGCGTGTCCCTATGTACGTAGAGAAATGCTGTTCAAATGTCTGTAGGCGTTTCCCTTGTAGGTACCAGCCGCTACCCACAACTTCTGTCACGGCTGTTTGTATCTCGTTGCCATGCAGTGACGTAATTGCTTGAAGATTAAGATAAGGTATATTCATAGATGTCATAACAGATTCCTCTTCCTCCGAATCCTTCTTTTTGAAATATCAGTTTGGAGTTCAGATAGTTGCCATTTTGTTCTGTTGATATGCCAAAGTCGAAATATGGGCTGTCCTTTTTTAGTAATTCCTGTATGATAGCATCGATGGCTCCATTTGCTTTCCCTTCGTCTGTGGCTGAAATATATTGTGAGTGTATCACGTTTTTAGTTATGTATAACAGGATGCCTGCAATCATGCTCCCTTCTAAATTTCTAGCAGTCCATAATTCTATGTTCTCAGGGAAACGGCTTTTGAGCAATTGCATTTCATCAATGCGATGAACCGGTTGGATTCCATGTGCTTGTGCAAGATTTTTCTCAAGAATTTGCCAGAAGGTTTCTAATTGATCCGATTTTTCTACAATAATGTACTTGTCTTTTGCCTTGTTCAATGCCGTACGTCGGTTCTGTCTCCATTTCAGAGGGTTGTGTAAATCGATGCAGGTAGAGATACCTCTTGCTTTGAGCTGTGCTCCACACCGAAAAAGGGCATACAGATCTTCTTCGGATGGCTGAGTGCTGTAAATATGTGGAATTGCTTTATAGACTACTGTGTGGATACCTCTTTCTTTCAACCACTCATTCATCTCGCAAAACAGATTGAGTATGTTTTCTGTTGTGCATTGCTCGCTCATAATCACTCCTCCGTAGGTCAATCCTTGATGGGTGTACAATGTACAGTCATCAAGGTTGGCTGGTAGCAGTGCATATAATTTCTTTTTAAGGTAGAACATGAGCGAATGGTCGGAGAATCTGTAGGAGTGGTAATCCATATATCCTCTTTTCAGTAAGAAAGTGCCATTTTTGCTATGTTCAATGAATGAATCCCATTCAGTTTCTTTATCTGCAGTATATCTAATGATGTCGAACATAGTTGATAAAGTCTTCGTATTCGTAGATATAATCTTCCAAATCAAACAGCTCGCTAGCAAGCACCATGCACACTGCACCGCTAGAGAAGTCATCTAAGGTTCGCCATGTGTTAGGCTTTATCAGCAGTCCTTGCCATGGATGGTTGAGCAAGACAGTCTGTCGTTCGTAACCATTGTCGAGGGTCACGGTGAAACTACCGCTCATGGCTACGACCAGCTGGTACAGATTCTTGTGTGCATGACCACCGCGACTCTCTCCTCCGGGAACATCATAGGTCCAGTAAACCCGCTTGATGTCGAACGGTACATTCTTCATTTGTTCAGCCACGGTCAGATTTCCACGTGGGTCTGTAATTCTTGGAAGTTCAATGATTTCGTAATCAAGCTTGTTCATCTTCTATCTTTTTTTTACAGTCTTCCATTAGCCATTTCGGAGTACTTGTTGCTCCGCAGATACCTACGGATTTGACATTCTCAAACCAATTGAAGTTAATTTCAGAAGGGTCATCAATCATGTAAGTACAAGGATTAACAGACAAGCACTGGTTGTAAAGCACCTTTCCGTTTGAACTTTTCTTGCCGCACACGAAAAGGATGACATCGTGGCGTGCTGCGAACTTTAGGATGTTAGGAATTCGATTCGCAACTTGTCGGCAGATGGTGTCGAAATAATTGAATTGTGCGCCGTCCTTCATGTTTGCTTCAATATATTTCACGATTTCTCCAAAGCCTTCCAATGATTTGGTGGTTTGAGAGAATAGCTGGATGTCGTGTGTAAAGTCTAATTTTGTGGCATCTTCCAAATTTTCAATCACAATGGCTGTACCATCTGTCTGTCCAACAAGACCGACTACTTCTGCATGTCCATTCTTTCCATAGATGACAATCTGTCCGCCTTCTTCGTATGCTTTTCTGATGCGTTTCTGTAGGTTGAGTACTACTGGGCATGTCGCATCAATCAAACTGATATTCTGTTGTTTTGCTTTGGCATAAGTCAACGGTGGCTCTCCGTGTGCCCGTAATAACATTGTTGTGTCGTGTAAGGAGTCTAAATCTGCGTGTCCAACGGTGATAAGCCCCATGTTCTTTAGTCTTTCCACTTCTCGACCATTGTGTACGATGTCACCTAAACAGCAGAGGGACTCGCTTTGGGCAAGTTCTTCCTCGGCTTTCTTGATGGCAGTTGTTACGCCAAAGCAGAAGCCGGAACCGTCGTCAATCTCTATGAACATTTTTTATGGTGATTTTTTTATAGCCGTGCTTTAAGGGCTTATGGATACTTATTTGTTTAGCTTTTCCTGAAATCTTTCCAATAGCCAGGCATTTTGTTCCTCAATAGTCATCTCGGAGTTGTCCAGCACCACGGCATCTTTGGCTTGTTTGAGTGGAGAAGTTTCACGATGTGAATCGAGATAGTCTCTTTCCTCTACATTTTTCAAGATTTCGTCAAAGTTTAGCTTTGCCTTCTCTTCTTCTGTTTTTGCTTTACCCATGAGCTCATCATATCGTCTTTGAGCACGAACTTTTGCGCTGGCTGTGACAAAAATCTTCAGTTCTGCTTGGGGGAATACAGCAGTCCCGATATCTCTGCCGTCCATGACGATACCTTTTTCTTTACCCATAGCTTGTTGTTGCTCTGTTAACAATGCGCGCACAAAAGGAAGGGCTGCTATGAGGCTAACCCGATTACTGACTGCCATTTGTCTGATTTCATCTTCCACCTTCTCGTTATTGAGGTAGGTATCAGGACGGCCAGTGCAGGGATTGAACTTGAAATTAATATGAATGTCTCCATTATTCACGGCCTTCTTCAGTTCTTCCTCTCTAATTCCTTCATCTGGGAACATGCCGTTTCTCATAGCGTACAGCGTTACGGCACGATACATGGCTCCTGTGTCCACATATACATATCCGATCTGCTTGGCCAGTTGTTTGGCCATTGTGCTTTTTCCGCAGCTGGAATGTCCGTCAATGGCTATGATGATTTTCATTTCCATGTGTTTCTTGTATGATTATTTTATAAAAGTTTGTAATTAAAATCCGATTCCTACATTCAGAAGGATTGATGATGCTGCCACATGGTATTTTCCATAAGCTACACCAACCTTAAACTTCTTTACGTTGAGTCCTGCACCGATGCTGAATCCTGCCCAGTGACTGCTGTTCTGCACCTCCATTTCGTTCGCTCTTCTGAAGTTGTAACCTAAAGCAATCCAAGTGTTATTTGAAGGTAGGATGTCCATGCCCAATATGAGATGTTCCATGAATTTAACATTGTCCCATTGTGTCATGTCGTCCAACGTCAGCGAAACTCTCAAAGGTGCATTGGCGAAATCTTTGCTAAAGCCCAAAGCCAGATTGAATGGTAATGATTCTTTGTAGCCGTCGTCGTATAGCGACTTGATTTGCCCGCCTAAATTTCTGCCTACAACAGAGAATGATAACCCTCTTTCTTCGTCAAAATAGTTTAATGCTAAGTCCGCTCCAATGGCTGTGTTTGAATATTCAGCATAGTTGCTCATGATGACTTTGGCGGTAATGGCTCCGCTCCATCGGTCACTCAACAGGTAGGAATATGATGTTTGAAAATTCAAATCTTTGGCAGAGAATGTTCCTAACACGTTACCAGTTTCGTCGGTTTCGTCCATTTTGCCATAATTCAGCATTTGTGCACCTAATGCCCATGTCCCTCTCTCGCCGATGGCTTTTACGTAACCTGCTGAGAATACGTTGCTTGAGCGGATGTAAGAATTGTATCCCAGCACAAAACTATTGTCTGTGACATTTGTCAGCATTGCGGCATTAGTCCACATCATGCTTGCGTCATCTTCCACGATGCTGATGTTTGCGCCACCTAATGCGGCCGAGTGGGTGCAGACGGGGATGCTCAGGAACTGATATCCTGTTTTGCCATCTTGTGCCCACGCTAAAGTCGTCAGCGAAAAAAAAGCTGTTAAGATCCAAACTTTATTTAAGTGTCTCATAATAAGTATCCAGCAATTTCTTGGCTGCTACAAAAGAGGTGATTTGGCCGCCTAGCACTTCGTTCTCCATTTTGCCAATCATGTCTTTTATTGCAGGATTGTAGTAGAAACTGTTCTTCAGATGTTCGTTAATGCTTTCGTACATCCAGTATTTCGATTGTTCGTTTCTTCTGAACTGGAAGTATCCGTTCTCTTTTACCTTTTCTATATAGCGGAACACCATTTTCAGTACTTCATCGATATTCAATTCGTAGAATCCGGAATAGCACATCACTTCAGGCACTATACCGCTATCAGGTACAGGGAACAGATGAAGCGCATTCCTGAAGTGTGTGGCAGCCAATTGAGCTTTGTCCACATTGTTGCCGTCAGCCTTATTGATGACAATGCCATCGGCTATTTCCATGATGCCGCGCTTGATGCCTTGCAGTTCGTCGCCAGTTCCAGCCAACTGGATTAGCAGAAAGAAATCGACCATGGAGTGGCAAGCTGTTTCGCTCTGTCCAACTCCAACAGTCTCAACAAATATATTGTCATATCCTGCAGCTTCACACAGGATGATACTTTCTCTAGTTTTTCGTGCCACACCTCCCAAACTTCCTGCAGAGGGACTGGGACGAATGAATGATTTGGGGTGAACAGACAGTTTTTCCATTCTGGTTTTATCGCCCAAGATGCTGCCCTTGCTTCGTTCGGATGAAGGGTCGATGGCTAGTACTGCCAGTTTGCCTCCATAGTTTTCCAGCAGATACACACCAAAAGCATCGATACTGGTTGATTTTCCAGCACCAGGTACACCGCTGATGCCAATTCTTACAGATTTTCCAGAATAAGGGAGGCACTTTTCTATCACTTCTTGTGCAATGGCTTGATGCTCGGGCAAAACACTCTCAATAAGAGTTACTGCTTGACTAAGCATGCTCACGTTGCCCTTGAGGATGCCTTCTACATATTCGGCAGGAGTGAACAGTTTCTGCCTTTTTTTTCTCATCTGTTTTAGGTAAGGATTAACCATTGAAGGTTGCTCCACACCAGCATTTACTTGCAAGCCTGCATATTCAGCACTATTTTCAGGATGTTCCATGACTATTTGTTTTATTTCTCAAATTTCACATTTACGACTTCTTTTGCTCTCTTGGTATCGTTTGTGATAATCAGAACTCGAGGTTCTGCTTTCGACATGCCTAAGAAGCGTGAATCAACTGTTACCTTCATTTTCACCGTTTCCCCTGGTTGTAATTCGGTCTTCTTCAATGCAACGGTGATGGCTTGGTTGAAAGCCTGTATTTTATTTAGCTTTAGCACGCCTGTTCCTGTGTTGCTTAACTTGACGGTGCCTGAAATTTTGGTTTTCTTGCCCAATTTTCCCAAATTAAGTTCTGTTGTGGAAATATTCAGTGTGGGCTTCTTTGCAAATCCCTCTGCATATTGCAAATCAGGCAGTAATACGGCTGAAACTGTGAGTTCATTGTTTGTCCCAACCTTGTCACCGCTATAACGTGCCAGATAGATACTTGTCTGATTTAGGCCGAGGTCAGGTAGTTTGTCGCTGTGCAGTGTTAGTTCAATGACACCGCTTTTGCCTCTTGCCAGCATCTCTGGTTTGTAGCTTGCCGTGATGTATGAAGGCAGGTGCATCAATGTAGGAGTGTAAACATCGGTGCCGTTGTTCAGAATTTTTATTTGTGCTGTGGCTGAATCACCAGTGTATACATCCGTAAATTCAACGTTGTTGGTATTCAGCAGGATATTGTCAATGCTGTAAGGATACGATATTGTCAAGTCTTGCCTTTCAACGGTATCCACCAAGGCCTGCATCCTGATTCTGGTAGGTTGGGAATCTGCATTTGTATATACATCGATATATCGGTCGAAATGCCCCAGCTGCATAGCATCGTAGGTAATACGGATTTCTCCATGTTTACCTCTAGATAAGGATTCCTTTGACCATTCGGTCTTTAGGCATCCGCAACCTGCATCCACGTCGGTCACTTGCAGGGGATTTCTTCCTTTGTTGGAGAATTT
>CAJGCU010000073.1 GCA_904501945.1 uncultured Bacteroidaceae bacterium | reverse complement strand
TTGAGCTATGCCTTTGAATATCTTGTGGATATGTATCCCTTGATGGAGGCAGACTCAATGCGGTATGTTTTTCTATAAAAAATACAGCAGAGATCATCTGCCGAATCATTTACAAATTCATTCTCACTGATTAACGTCTATGAACAAAAGATAATTCTTTCCATTATTTCAACAAGAAGGGAAAGATGTGAAGAAATTGGGGAGTGAACGCGCACGCTGTCACACACAAGGCAAACCGATTGGCGCAGAAGCAGAGGTGGAGGCGGGAGCAACTCGCTGAAGGAATATCTGTTTCTTCACAGACCCTGCAAGTGCGCACCGTGTTCAGGATATCACAAGCACCGTGTCGGAAATATTTAGTAGGCGGTGTTTATGATATCATGAACACGGTGTGCACGTAGGGAAGAACAGGATGTATCGAAGCATATCCTTTCCCTGAAAGAAAAATCAGCATGAGAATCTGTTCGCCTTCACGCTCCTCCCTGACAGATGAGGAGCCTGCACTGACTCCCCTACCCTACATTCCAACCAGGTAGTTGATGGTCTGCACATGGCCAAGAAGAGGGGTGCGCTTTTCATGGGCATGGCCGCAGCAGCCCGAAATCCATGCAAAAACCGAGCCCGTGCAGCCCCTCAGCCGCAAGCGAGCCACCACCCTCTGCCTGCCCTCAGCCGAGCCTGTGACCTGTGCGGCACCACACGCAAGGAGATGGCAGAAATCGTGACAGAACTGGATTAGAAAGTTCACAAAACGAAACAACATACCGCTTTGAGCTATGCCTTTGAATATCTTGTGGATATGTATCCCTTGATGGAGGCAGACTCAATGCGGTATGTTTTTCTATAAAAAATACAGCAGAGATCATCTGCCGAATCATAGGGAATTACCATCCCTGTCATAGTAGTATCTAACTTGATTTTCTTCTGATTCACCAACTATAGCCACAATTATATCAAAAGCAGAGAAGTATCTTACATCATCATACACACAAGGCACCACCTGTTTACCGGTCTTGTCTATAAAACCCAATTTACCATTCAATTCAACACACGCCAACCCTTCGGAATAGTCCCATGCAAGATCATACACACAAGGTATCACCTGTTTCCCGGTCTTGTCTATAAAACCCCTTTTACCATTCAATGCAACAAGCGCCAATCCTTCGGAATAGTCCCATGCATAATCATACACACAAGGTATCACCTGTTTCCCGGTCTTGTCTATAAAACCACATTTACCATTCAATTTAACACGCGCCAACCCTTCGGAAAAGTTCCATGCATCATCATACACACAAGGTATCACCTGTTTACCGGTCTTGTCTATAAAACCCTCTTTACCATTCAATTTAACACGCGCCAACCCTTCGGAAAAGTTCCATGCATAATCATACACACAAGGTATCACCTGTTTTCCGGTCTTGTCTATAAAACCACATTTACCATTCAATTCAACACGCGCCAACCCTTCGGAAAAGCCACCTGCATTATCATATTTTTTTGCAAGTTCAAGACGTTCTTCTACGGGCAATTCAACGGCAATATTTTCTTTTTTATCTTCAATGCAACTATAAACAACAAACAATCCCATTAGAATGGCCAATGTTGTTAATCTAAATTTTCTCATAGTTATACCTTCAGGGAGGTTCTATAAACTCCATTTACCATTAGCAAGTAGCCAGAACCTCATTAAGACTACCGATAATGTGATTTTGTTTTTGCAAATTTAACGTGAGTTCGACGAATTTTAATTGTCCGTAGATTGGGTGGTTAGCGAAAATATTGTAACTTTATAGTGCTCAAACGCAAAGAATTACAAACAACAATCGCTATGCGCATCGCTGGCAAAGTTAATAATTTATTCTGTATTGAAAAAATTCTGCAAGTTTTTTGATAAGATGACAACAAAATATACCCTGAAATGTGGAAACAAGCATGCTTACGCCATGTCATAGGCGGAATGGTGATTATCATGATATCCAGTACTCCATAAACAAAGCCCTCCGTCAGTTCTGGCACGAACTGACGGAGAGCTGAATGCTTTACACCTGATGAAAATGCTGCTGCTGAGCCGAGCGCCATGCGCCGCTCCCCTACCCTACATTCCAACCAGGTAGTTGATGGTCTGCACATGGCCAAGAAGAGGCGTGAGGGTTTCCTTGAGTGTCTGGAGCAGGTTATTGGAGTCGATGTAGTCGGACACTTCTTCGTGAGGGATGTGGAGCAGCAGTGTGCCTGAACGGAAGGTGACAATGCGTATCTGCATGAGATACATGGTGTAGGTGCGAGTGCCGAAAGCGGTGGTGAGACGGTCGCGAAGAAGAGGGTCGGTGAAGGTGCGCCCGTCCCATTCAGATGCTTCATCGGCTTTTTGCTGTCTATTTTTTTGCAGTCCTTGCGGTTCATCTTCATGCAGGAAGGCATCTGCCGCATCGCTTACTTCTTCGGCTATGACATCTTGGAAATCGTCGATGAAGTTGTGAAGTGAGGTGAATGCGTATTTTTTCTTATCAACAATTTTGCATTCATCCTTTTTAATATAGGCTTGTATCTCTTGTATTTTCTGAATGAAGGAGTCGATGTTCTCTTCGTTGATGTAGGGCAGCAGCTGGCGCACTTCGGAGGTGCGGAAGTTGAACTCGCGCTTGAGACTGTCTTCGATTGCTATCAACTTTTTTGCAGTAAGCGCAGAGGTATTGGCCTGTCGGCCGAGGTCGGAAATGGTGATGGTGAAGAGTATCTTGTCGGGAGTTCCGGCTTTTTTGCCTGCCGGATAGACTTCCTGAAAGTCGAAATAGCAGTCGGCTTCGCCTGCCAGAGCAAGGTCGTGCAGCTCGTCGGCAGCGGTCTTGAGGACACGGCGCTTGAACTGGCGGTATTCGGTGTATTTCTTCTCCACCCAGCTCCACTGCCCGCTTTCGGTCTCTTCGTAGGCACAGAAGCCAAGAATCTTGCGCAGCTCGGTGTAGTCCACCTCCCAGCGCCCGAAGCTCTTGTAGGCGGTGATAATCATGTAGAGTCGGCTGGTGTACTGGCTGGAGGAGTTGCGTGCCACGGCCTTGATGTACTTGCTGTAGCGCGTGAAGTTGAAGATGTCTTTGGCCTGCTGGCGGTTGAAGCAGAAGCGGATGTAGCCCTTGCGTCGGCCTCGCTCGTTGTCTTCGAGGGGCACGAGGATGGAGTCGAAGACGTGGGAGTACTTCATCATCTTGACGCCGTCCACTTCTTCGGGCTTCTTGATGGTAGCTCCCATGAGGCGGTAGGCCATGTTCTCCACGTCGCTGTAGTAGTCGGGACGGTTGGAGATGGCTGCCAGGCTCACATCGACGTGTGCCACGCCGTTCTCGTTGAAGTCTTCTTCGCGGAACACGGCATTGCCTTCCTCGCCCATGTGCGCGATGAAGTCGTTAATCTTGACCTGCAGGGCTCCCATCAGCTCCACCATGATGTGTGTCTGGGTGAGCGAGAGGTCGCCTCGCATGACGGAAAGGGCATAGGGCTGCTTGATCCATTCCACGTTCTGCGGAAGGTTCTTCATAATAGATTCGTCCTGCGCCTTCTTGGTCTTCTGCGCTGCGGGCTTCGGTGACTGCTTCGGGTCGGTTGGGTTGGCCATGTCGTTGTGAGTGTTTTTTTTTGATAGAGGATTTATGGGGGAGTTACTGCTTTCGGGGGAGCTATAAGGAAATTATCGAGGGGCTATGGAGGAATTGGCAGGTGATTTATTGAGAAATTTAGAAGGGAGCTATTGAGGCGTTACGGGGACGGCGCCTGTCATCAGCGTCTTGCATGCCTCGGCGTTGAATGCATCTGCATCACATACTTCCCTATAACCTCCCTGCCACTTCTCCAAAACTCACCAGTAACTCCTCAATGGACAACTCCTTCTCAATCCCTCCCATGTTACTTTTCCATGCAAAGATGCAAAGTTTTTTTTTCCCACAAAAGGTTTTGTGAAATTTATGCGTTGGAGGAGGCAAAAAAAATGCTCAACACGGCATTTTATCGTGACAAATCCGTATTGTAAATAGCAATTGCTTGTGACAAATTTGTATTATGATACGATGCAAAAAGCGCAGGTCTCTGCCTCTCGTCCGCGTTCATTTTCTTTCTCGCTCCACTCTCTGCTTTTTGTCGGTTCTTCTTTCTGTTCTTTCCCCATCTTTCTGACTTCTTTTCTCAAGCCTCCCTGATTGCCTTTTCCCATCCTGCTGATTGCCTTTCTTCATCTTCCTTGGCTGTCTTTCTTTATCCTCCAAGATTGCCTTGCCTTATCCTGCTAGCAGTCTCTACTTTATCCTTTCTGGCAGCCTCTCTTTCATCCTCCAAGATTACCTTGCTCCATCCTGCTGGCAGCCTCTCTTTATCCTCCAAGATTATCTGACTTCCCGTCAGGTGAGGTTCCCCTCCCCTTTCTGCTTCTTTCGCCTCTACGAGACGGGGCAGCCACTTAAGCTTCAAAATCGGAGGGCTACACATCTGCTTATCGTTATAGGACATATCGACACAGGTGTCTGAGACATGCCGATTCTGCAGCACACACGGCGCTAATCCAGCCCCGAATTGGGAATTTGTCACGCCCGAATCCTTGTGTTGGGAAATTGTCACACCATGATTGGGTTTTTGTCACAGTCGGCTTGGGAATTTGTCACACTTGCTTTTCTTGCTTGGGATTTTGTCACGTTTCTTGGGTTTTCGGCAGGGAATTTGTCACGCACATATTGGGGTTTTGTCACGTTCCTGTTGGGAGTTTGTCACGTAATTGGTATTTTATTTATTGTTTTTCAACGAGTTAGGTGCGTTCCTATGTTAATATTCCGTTAATATTAATAAAAAAGAAAGATTCTTTCTTCTCTTTTTTTTCTGAAAAGGGTGTGTATTTATAAGACTAGGTTATTGGGAATTTGTCACACTCTTTATCTATGCGAAGTGGCTGAAAATCACGCTTTCACGCAGAAGGAAACGTCTTTGTGCTATTGGGAATTTGTCACACTCCGTCACTTTGCATTAGTGCAAAAAATATTGCCAACTCTTTCTTTTTCATACGGTTATATATTTTTCTTTAAACACTCGGTTGATTAGCGTGACAAATTAGGGTTAGATAAACGTGACAAATCCGTGTTGAAAAAGGTTTTTTAGCGTGACAAATTTGTGTTGTAGCTATTACCTTTGATTCTTCTTTTGTTCTTGTTTTTTAGATAGTTAGGCGGTTTTGCACTTGTGTTTTAGTGGCTTGAAGGTTTCTGAGGGGGGGAATGATGAAGTCAGGTGATTTGGTGTGACAAATTTGTGTTGGGAATTTGTCCCCTTTGTGTCGCTTTTCTTACGCAAAAACTTGTGCAAAGAATGTTTAACTAACTCTAAATCACTTTACTATCATTAAATGCTCATTTTCTTTTTGCTTAAATATTTTTCTATTTTATTTTTTTTGCAGTTGGCAGCGATGGGGAAAAGTAAAAAATGAGCCCTAAGATTAACTTTAGGGCTCATCTTTATTATTTATTCCAAAGGAATTTCCGGGTGCTGCACTGTCAAAGTCATATCCTTTTGTGAAAGGTAGAACATGTAAAGCACAACGGGTTCTGTGCCGCGGTTCTCGCCATGGTGAATGGCATCGACCATTTCTACAACGACCTCACCCGCACGCATCACCTTGGTTTTACCGTCCTGGGCATTGATGGTCAGTTCGCCCTGCACCAGCACACCATGGTTCATGGCCACATGATGATGCCATCCTAACTTCTTGCCTGGCGGGATGATGTATTTCACCGCCACCAATTCTGGTTTTCCCTGTGGATAGTCAGGCAAGTCCATTTCATTCCAACTTTGGCTGGTGCGCAGCAATTCAATGCTTTGCACTTCACTCTCTGCATCATCCATACTGTTGCATCCAGTGAGGGTGATGGTACAGAGTATAAGGCCTCCCATGAGCCATTTTGCGAGCTTATTCATATACATTATTATTAATTATTATTTTAATGATTCTTTGTATTACTTGGCAGCGTATCATCGCGAAGTGTGCGTGGATGAGAACTGCTTCATCTTCGTGGATTTTCTGAATACCTATTTCTTCTTCTTGTCCAAATGCTTCCTAACCGTGCAATTGCATAAACGTATAAACGAAATAAAAAAACTCACTTATTCCAGAAGCGGCTGGTGATGTCTTCCCACTCCCCTGCTTCGGTTCGTCTGTAGAGTCGCTGGTTGGTGGTGGGCTTACTGAGCGGTCCGAGGTGTCGGAGGTAGGGCCCGAGCTTGATGTAGTGGAAGAGGCTCTGGTCGATGAGTGGCGAGAAGCGTGCGCGTCCGCTGTACCATGCTACCTTGAGCTGTGGGTGGTGCTGGCGGAGGTGCTGTGCCAGTAGGCTCACTTCGGCAGGGTCGGAGTCGCCTCCCATGAAGGCGATGCAGGTGATGTCGCCCTCGTAGCGGCTGATGAGCGTGTCGAGTTCGCTGGGTGTGAGGGGTGTTCCGGTGTCTTCCCACAGGTATTTGCTGTGGCATCCGGGGCAGCGGCATGGACAGGAGGAGATGTTGATGGCAAGGCTTACCTCGTCGGGCACTTCCTGGAAGACGATGGCGGTGTTGACGTATTTGAGCATGTTTTTTTGCTTTTTGGGGACTTCTGGCAGGGGAGTTTCCTGTAGTTAAGTAGTTTGAATAGTTATCGCTTCGCTCAGAAATATGGCGTCAGCATCTGTTTCAGCTTAAATGCTTTAACTGCGAAAGAAACTTCCTTTGCAAGAAACAAAATTGCCGCGCAGGTTTCTGCACGGCAATTTTCTGTGTTATTCTTTTTCGTCGCGCGTTTAGAGGTTTCCGTAGAATCGGCGTGCAGCCTCTTCCTGACGTGGCTGTGAGAAGTTGCTCACGCGCTTGAGGTAGCCGATGATACGGGTCATATAGTCAATATTTTTGCTGCCGCACTTTGGACATACCTTGAGGTAGCGCTTGTCGATGGTTCCACAATCGTTGCATACGGTGTTAGGAATGTTGAACGTGAAGTAGTTGCATCCTTCCTGTGCTGCGACCTTGATGAGCTGTGCATACTGCTGCTTGCTGAGGTGCTCTTCGAGGTTCATGTGGAGTGCAGAGCCACCGGTGAGGTGCTTGATGTATGGCTCTCCGTGGAGCTTGAACTTGTCGATGACAGAGAGTGACTGGTCTTCCACCACGTAGAAATATGAGTTGTAGCAGTCGCGTGGCACAAAGTAGCCGTCTTCGCGATCCCACTTAGCGTGCTTCACGCCTACGTTTTCGGCTGGAATCATTTCGCAGTTGAACATCACCTCCTTGGTGCGGTAGTGCTTGTTGTACTTCTCGATGAGTCCGAGTATGCTCTGCACGAACTTCTCGTAGTCCTTGTTTGGTGTAATCTTCAGGCCCATGAATTCGGCAGCCTCTACGAGTCCGTTGATACCGATGGTGAGATACTGGCGGCCGATGTTGATGTAGCCAGCGTCGAAGAGTGGCAGCATGCCGTTTTTCTGCAGCTCCTTCAGGTTCTCGTTGTAGGCAGTCTGCACCTTGTGGCAGAGGTCGATTACCTTCTCCAGCTCGGCCATGTAGTCAAGCCCGTTGTTCACAGCGTGCTGGATGCAGCGGTTCAGGTTGATGGTAAGCACTGATTTTGAACCAGTTGAAACACCGCCAGCTCCGAGTGTATAGCTGAATCCGTTGTCGGTAATCTCGTTGCGCAGACGGCAGCAAGAAGACAGTGAGTCGGCATTGTCGCTCATGTAGGTGAAGAATGAGTGGCCCTCAGAATACATCTCGGCAGTGAAGTCGCCCCACTCCTCGTCCTTTGGCTTGCCTTCCTCGTCCACCAGCAGAGCCATCGTCTCTACTGGGAATGTCAGCATGGTCTTGGTGCGCTCCTGGTTGAACCACTTCATGAAGCGCTTCTGCAGCCATGAAAGGCCTTCCCAGTCGGGCTGTGAGCCATCGGGGAAGTAGAAGTTGCCGAAGATGCTCTCGAAGTAGTACTTGTCATAGTATGCTACGTTCCAGAACACAGCCTGGTAGTTTCTTGCACCTGTTGGCTGATTGAGCGAATAGACAATCTGCTCGAAGTAGTCGGTGATGACCTTGTCTATCGTTCTCTTCTTCAGCGACATGTCAGCCTGCTCGTCGGCACGCTTGTAGTAATCTTCGCCATACTCCTTGCCGATGAAGTAGTTCATGTACATCAGGAACTCTGGAGTAGCGCATGCGCCTGAAAGCATGGAGCTGACCATGAAAACCATGTTGATGAAGCCGCCTGCAAATGACTTCAGGTTGGTTGGAGCCGTTGAGTTTCCGCCAATCGAGGTGGTGCCGCCAATCAGCCAGGGATACATCGTGATGGATGCGCAGTAGTTGGCAAGGCTGGTCTCGTCATTCTTATATATAAAGTGGTGAGTCAGCTTGTCGATGTACTCGTCGGCCAGCTGCTTGCCATACATCTTCTTGATGCGGTCGGTCAGCAGACGGCGGTTCAGACGGATGAAGTTTGACTTAGGCAGCTCGCCAATCAGCGTGGCAATGTTCTTGTGCTCCACATTCGCGTTGGCGTCATACTTTGAACCTGTGGCTGCATTCACGCTCTCGCAGTAGTCGCTCAGGAACTGCAGTTTAGCCAGAGTCTCGCGATCCTCGCTGTGAGCCTGGCGGTAAAGCATGAATGACTTAGCCACCTGATAGTGACCCTCCTTCATCAGCGCCTCCTCAACCTGATTCTGAATATCCTCCACCTTGATGTCGTCGTGCATCTCCAAACGGCTCAGAATCTTAGAGATAGTACCCAAATCGGCAGGCACATTCACGCTCTCGAATGCCTTCACGATGGCATTCATGATCTTGTCAAGCGAGAACAAATCTTTCGATCCGTCACGCTTCGTAATCGTAAAGTTCTTAATTTCCATGATGTTAAATCGTTATAGTTAATTCTTATCTTTCATATATAAAGCATATCTTCCGCACGGTCAACAAAATACATTCATAAATCACAAAAAGTTCACAAAAACGGGAAACTTTTTTACCCAACTCAACAAAAAAGTTTCCCAAAACCGAAAACTTTTTCTGTGTGCAAAGATAGGGAAATAACATCACATTCCAACAAAAAAACAGAAAAAAAATATTAAAAACATCAAAAATTCTTCTCGACATCATCATAAAATCCTTGCGATGAAAAAACGGACAAAAAAACCGGCATGAGACACTCATCTGCATCGCCTTGCTCCGCTTCCTCCCACGCAATCTCCCACCTTCCTTTTTCCCATTCTCTCCTCTTCCCAACTCTCTTTCGCTCACATCTGCTCCTCTATATTCATTGTAAATACTTGCTAATGAGAATGATAGAACCCCATTTTTATATATCCTCACATCTTTCGTCTTTTATTCAACGGAATCCTCCCCAATCCTCCCCTACTCCCCGTCCGTCTTGCTCTTCCTATCCTATCCCTTTCCATTCAGCTTCTCCATTACAGTCCTTGACGTCCAGCCTTTTCCCCTTCAAAGCTCGCTCTATCCTCGCTTCCCCACCCATTTCTCCACCTTTTCCTCCCAAGGTTTTATAGAAAAGAAAATTTAACCATCAAACAGCAAACATTTTTTCAGAAAAGTTTTCAAAAAAAATATTTTGTTCATTTTTTTTATTTCCACCTCTCTCGCTACATTTTCCACTACATCTCCTTCTACATTCTCTAGAAATCCCATTCTTCTCCCACCTCCCTCCCCTTTTACATCCCATTTTCCATGTTTTCCAAGTCAATCCACTCACAGCCTTGCCTCCTCCCTCCCCTTTTACATTCCATTTTCCATGTTTTCCAGGTCAATCACTCACAGCCTTGCTCTCCTCCCTCCCCTTTTTAACGCATCCCTATAATTCCCATTTCTTTCATCTTTCTATATTCCTCTCCACTCACATTTTTCCTTTTCTCTTTTCCCTTCTCTCCAATTTATTCTTACTCAATTTATTCTTACTTAATTTATTCCTACTTTCTCACTATCCCCGTCTTCCCCTATCGCTCCTTCCATACCCTGCCCAATCACAATTTTCTCTTTTTCAGTTAGTCTCCAACCCTTGTATACCTACATCACATCTATATGCCACACTTATATACATATATACATATATAAGTACACGCGCGTATATTATATCGTGTGTATTATATAATCTTATGATTCTGCTATATTACCTTCCTCTTTCGGTATTTCATTATAATGTTATTAGGTTTATTTGTATTGTTTTTTGCAATTATGCTGCATCCCCATATATTTATATCTTTCTATCAATCAATCTTATGGATACAAATATCTGCTCTTTCATTTCCGCATATTGTTCTCTTCTTTCCTGTCCTTTCAGTTTATTTTCCTCGTCCTCCTTCTTTTTTTCTCCTGTTCTCATTTCTTACATCATAATATTTATTTATAGAAACTATAAAATACTACAATCCTATAATGAAAATACAATATACCACAACATAGAAATAAAGAAAGAGCATAACATTAAAACACTAAAACAAGGAAATAATAAAAAAGCATAAAGCCAATAATACGAAATAACGAAATAATAATTATAGTAAATAAAAGCAATAACAAAACAACAATAATACTAAATAATAAAAATACAGAAATAACAAAATAATGATATAACAATAATAATAAATAAAAGAAATAATAATTAAAAGATATAAAGATTTATTGGTTTTATTGTTTATTAGTAATATTGTTATTATAATATTATTGTTAAATGATAATAACGTTAAAACAATAATATCATTAAAATAAAATAAAGATTATTTCATTTATATGTTTAATTTGTTAAACCTTTATATTGTATAAATGAAATTACGTATAAATAAGGGTTGGTCAGTGCATTGGTTGATGGTAGAGTGGGGGAGTGAATGTGAATGCTCTTTGGATATGAATAGAACTGCGTCAAGAATGTAATTGTGAATATGGATGGTATTCTGTAGTGGACGTGAGTTCGAGATAGAAAAGATATGTTTTTGTAGTGCCTTTGCGAGGCAGAATATTTAGATTGGCGGAGTCAAATCATACAAATTTCTCAAAATCTCATTGGGGTTTGTAACATTGGGAAGATTTGTAAGATTTCTCGCAAAGCGACTCTTTATATAAAACTGACGTTGTAATGAATAGAGCTGTATAGAGAAAGGAAGTACGGATATGATGAACTGCTGATGATACTGCGAATATGAAGAGGTGTATAGAGATTTGAACTATAAAGAGAATGGACTGCGGATATGATGAGCTGTGGATGATACTGCGGATATGATGGAGTTGTGGATATGAATGGATCTGTGGATATGATGAACTGTGGATATGATGAACTGTGGAGATGAATGGACTGAGATATGATGAGCTGTGGATGATACTGCGAATATGAAGGGGTGTATAGAGATTTGAACTATAAAGAGAATGAATTTGCTGATATGAATGGAGCTGCGGATGATCTGTGGATGGCTGTATTGATTGAAGGCAGGATTGATTATAGTGGGGTAGGGGAGTGGTAAGTAGTGCGTTTGTGCGTTGTTTTTTCATGGTCATCTTTGATAGGATTTGATAGATAATCAGCTTTCTAGGATGCCAGGGAATAAGATAGGGTAGGGGTGGAGGAGAATACAAGAATAAATCTTTCTTTTTTTCAGTGAAGACACAAAAAATGCAGCGTTTCTTTGCGGTGTATAAATTATTATTTATCTTTGCAATTATTTGAATGTCATCAAGAAGATGAAATATTAGGGGAATTTTGCAGAGCAAGACATTTTTATTGTAATGGACATAAGAAATGAGATGATAAAACATTAAAAAACGAGAAAAAGGGGATTATGAAATATATACTAATTATTTGTGTGCTGATATTATCAGCTTGCGGCCAGACAAAACAAAAGGAAGTTGCCAATGACCATTTGAAGCAGGTATTCATTACATATAGTCAACCTGTAAATGGATATAAGGTTTCTGTTGCTTGCACTATCAATAAGAATCATATTGACGATCCAAATACAATATGGGGGGAAGGTGAACTTATTTTTAAGAATGAGAAGCATGAATTAATCGTAAAGAATCCAAGCTTTTCAGACGAAAATCTGTACCATAACAAAAGACCATTGCAAAATATGGCAAAGATAGAGACTGATTATACCGATTATAAGATGGATGATGATGGAACTTGGGGCGGAAACAGATCTCCATTTTTCTTTTTCGATATAGATTTTGATGGGAATAAAGAACTGATTGTTTGCCTATGGGGAAGCATGGGTTATCGCGAGCATCATGCTTATCAGGCATATAAAATTAATATGCCCGAAGGAAGGCATATTCTATCCCCAATGCAGCAAGAGCCATTCAATGAACTTGATGATTACACAGTTATTGATTCAATCAATAAGAAAATAATTATTCCTGTCGGTGTTGATTTAAAAATGGGAGGTTCTAAACTATATAATTTGAGTGGTTCTGAAATAGTATTAGAAGAAATAGAGGAATATAAATGGAGGCATACTGATGGAATTAAATATATATGGTGTGCTCCAACCATTTATCATTATAAAATGATTGATGGGGAAAAGACTTTAGTCAAGATAGATAGATGTCCTAATGATACTTTGAACGAATAGGAGTGAAGTGACTACCCCAAAAGTTGGGCAAGGAGGCACAAGGCATTTTCACCTTGTGCCTCTTTTCTTTTTGAGGAGAGCTGGGCAAGTGGCTGCAAACGCACACCGTGCAGACAAGGTTTCAGACACCGTGTGCACAATAACACGAACACCCTGTGCCTATTATTTCCGACACGGGCGGCATGTCTGAGTATCAACGATTTGGAATTTTGGAGGGAAAAGGGCACAAAAAGCGTACCCGAGGGGTGCGATGTGGCGCATTCCTCGGGTACAACACGTTGTCTAAAACGTCAGTTTGATATAAAGAGTCGCTTTGCGAGGCACTACAGAAAACATATCTTTGTTATATCGAACTCACGTTATTTATG